>JAQTNP010000043.1 GCA_028713795.1 Minisyncoccota bacterium | reverse complement strand
AGCAATTAGGGACATATCAATACTTTTGCCAAGAGAGGTGAGAGTGGCTAAAGTATTAAAGCTTTTAAATAATGTTGCTGATAATTTAAAAGACGTTGATTTATTAGATATGTATGAGGGCAAGGAATTACCTTCCGGGAAAAAGAATTTGACTTTCCGCTTAATTTTCCAGGCAAAGGATAAGACATTGTCTGGCCAGGAGATAGATTTAACAATGCAGAAGATAATTAAAGAATTAGAAAAAAATCCCGGATGGGGGATAAGGAAATAATATGGCAAAAGAAAAATCAGAATACACGGCAAAGGATATATATGTTTTAAAAGGATTGGATCCTGTTAGAAAAAGACCAGCAATGTATATCGGTTCTACCGGGCCAGAAGGCTTGCATCATTTGATTTGGGAGTGCGTAGATAATGGATTAGATGAAGCAATGGCTGGTTTTGCCACAGAGATAGAAGTGTCCATTGAAAAAGAAAATAGGATCAGGGTGTCTGATAACGGAAGAGGCATTCCCGTAGACATTCATCCTGAAACTAAGACATCTGCTCTTGAAACAGTCATGACTACTCTTCATGCAGGAGCTAAATTTGCCAGCAAGGCATATCAAGTTTCGGGAGGATTGCACGGGGTAGGGGTTTCTGTTGTCTGCGCTTTATCTTCTTGGATGAAGGTAGAAGTTTGCAGGGACGGGGCCCTGCATACCCAGGAATATAAAAAAGGAGTTCCCCGGGCAAAAGTTAAAAAAGAAGGAAAGTGCAATGGGACAGGAACATCTGTAATATTTGAAGCTGATCCGGAAATATTCGGACAGATTAAATTTGACAGAAAAAAGATACTGCAGCATTTAAGAAGGCAGGCATATCTTACCAGAGGCGTAAGAGTAAGATTCACTGATTTAAGAGAAGGCAACAAATATGCTTACGTCTTTTACTTTGAAGGAGGATTAAGATCATATGTAAAGTATCTTGTCGGAGGAAATATTGCAATGCATAAAAATATTTTCTATATCCAAAAAAGCAAGGATGATATTTTAGTTGAAGCGGCATTTCAATATACTCAAGAAAGAGAAATATATGAAGACAGTTTTGCCAATAATATATTTACCCCCGAAGGAGGAACCCATCTAACTGGATTCAGATCTGCATTGACCAGGGTGCTCAATGACTATGCCAAGAAGAATAATTTTCTTAAGGCCGATGAAGAAGGCTTTACAGGCCAGGACGTGAGAGAAGGCTTAAATGGAGCTGTATCCGTAAAAATACGGGAACCCCAGTTTGAGGGGCAAACTAAGGCCAAATTAGGCAATCCTGAGGCTAAGTCAGCAGTAGAATCAATAGTTGGGGAAGCGCTTTCTGACTATTTTGAAAGGAATCCTCAAGATTCCAGATCTATCATTGAAAACTGCCTTTTAGTTGTGAAAGCCAGGAAAGCAGCCAAGGCTGCCAGGCAAACTGTTTTAAGAAGAGGAATTTTAGAAGGATTAAGCTTGCCTGGGAAATTAGCTGATTGTTCGTCTAAAAAAGAAGAAGAATCAGAATTGTATATTGTAGAGGGGGAGAGTGCTGGGGGAAGTGCTAAAATGGGAAGAGACAGAAGATTCCAAGCCATTCTTCCTTTAAGAGGAAAGATTTTAAATATTGAAAGGGCTAGATTGGATAAGATACTGGCTAACGAAGAGATAAAGGCCCTGATCATTGCTCTAGGAACTGCCATAGCCCAGGATTTTGATATAGAAAAGATCAGATACCATAGGGTAATCATTATGACCGATGCTGATGTAGACGGAGCACATATCAGGACTCTTTTACTTACTTTGTTTTACAGATATTTCCATCCCATAATTGAAAGAGGATATTTATATGTTGCCCAGCCGCCTTTGTATAAAATACAATATGGGAAAACAATAAAATATGCCTATAGCGATGAACAGAAGGAAACGATATTAAAGAAATCCCAAACAGAAGAAGGGAAGAATCCCAACATACAAAGATACAAGGGTTTGGGAGAAATGAATCCTGATCAATTATGGGAAACAACAATGAACCCTGCCGGCCGATTGCTTTTACAGGTTAATGTAGAAGATGCCAAGGAAGCGGATAAGATATTTGATACATTGATGGGCAAAGAAGTTCTTCCCCGCAAGAAATTTATCCAGGCCTATGCCAGGACTGTAAAGAATCTGGATATATAGGTTGACAAGCATATTTTTTGGGTCTATCATTGAAGTATATTAATAGACCCTCCAAGGGTCTTTTAAAAACCATAAATATATGAAAATATCTTTTAAAAAAATAGCTGACTATTTCGTTGAAGTAAAAAATGAAGTCAAAAAGGTTAATTGGCCCACAAGAAAAGAAACCATTAAAAGAACCTTAATGGTTATTGGAATTACTGTCTTGGTGGCTGCTTTTCTTGGTCTTTTGGATTTTGTTTTCAGCGAAGGAGTTATACAAACTCTGATTAAGAAATAATATGCCTAAACAACAACTACCACAGCAAAAGAATTGGTATGCCATCCATA
>JAQTNP010000042.1 GCA_028713795.1 Minisyncoccota bacterium | reverse complement strand
TGAAACTTCTTTGGAATACGAAATTGCTAAAGTCAGAGTTTTTGAGAGTAGAGATGTTGAGACAGCCAGGGTGGCGTTATTGGATGGCGGATTCCAGGTATCTTCTTTGTCTGAAACAATAGAACAGGCGAATAAGATATTTAGGGGAATTCAGATAGCTTTAGGATTCTTCGGGGCGGTAGCTTTAATGGTAGCCACGATAGGAATGGTAAATACCATGACCGTAACATTGCTTGAAAGAACCCAAGAGATCGGGATTATGAGAGCCATGGGTGCTTCTAAAAAAGATGTTTTAGTCCTATTCTCAGTTGAGGCTACAATAATGGGATTATTAGGAGGTATTGCCGGTCTTTTGATCGGAATACTGGGAGGCCAGGTATTTAATTTGATAATAAATATCTTAGCTAGGGCTTTTGGGGGACAGAGCATCCAATTATTTAAATATCCTCTTTGGTTTATCATCACTTTAATGGTCGTATCGGGAGTTGTTGGATTTATTGCCGGTTTCTTTCCTGGGAAAAGAGCGGCTAAGCTTGATCCCTTAGATGCCTTGAGATACAAGTAAAAAGGTTGAAATTTTAAAGATTTTTTGTTAGAATTTGTATCATCGGGCGCGTAGCTCAGTTGGCTAGAGCGCAGCTCTGATAAAGCTGAGGTCCGTGGTTCGACTCCACGCGCGCCCACAGATTGACGATTAATTATCCTAAGATATAATAGAATATGGATAAAAAGACAATCACAATTGAGGATTTGGCAATGATGACACAAAAAGAACTACTTTCTTTAAGACAAGATATGATTAAAGGTTTTAATAGATTAGAAGAAAGCAATAAGTTAATTCTTAAAAGATTAGAAGGCATGGTCTATCGTACAGAATTTGAACAACTAGAAATAAGAGTTTCTGAATTAGAAAATCTTTTAGCTTTTAATGGCAAAAAGCACTGATGATATATTCATATTTCAAAAAATAATTGAGTGATAATCCCACTCTTTTTTTATGAACCCCAAAAAAATTATAATTTCATTGATAGTTTTGATTCTGGTATTTAACATTACCCTCTTTTCCTATTTCCTGTTTTTTAAAAAAGAGGCAAAGATAGAAATTCTTGAAGAGGAAGTCATAGAAAACAAAAACGCGGAGGAAATATATTTAAAAATGATTCCAGACATCAGATCAGATTTAATTTCTCAAAAAATTGATTTTTTGGAAGTAAATCTTTCCCATATGAGGGCGAGATTATACAAGGGAGGGGAGATATCATTAGATTACCCTATATTGGCCAAAGGGGATTTGAATAGCTGGGGAGGAACGGCCTCAGGGCTGTATTCTGTATTGTCAAAAACGAAAGTATCATGGTCTGGGGCAGCTGACGTATATATGCCTTATGCTATTCATTTCTACGGCAAATACTATATCCACGGAGAGCCATATTATCCTGACGGCCAAAAAATGATTTCTGACTTTTCCGGAGGGTGTATAAGGATATCGGACCAGGATATTAAGAAGTTGTATTCCTCTGTCAAAAAAGGAACGCCTGTTTTGGTTATTGATAAAGAGAAAGATAATTACCAATATCCGTTAAATGAATTGGCTAGCTTGCCTGAAATTAATGCCAAAGCATTTTTGGTAGCTGATTTAGATAATGGATTTGTTTTGACTCAAAAAAACGAGAGAGACATTTTTTCAATAGCTTCTTTGACAAAACTAATGACTGCAACAATTGTTTCTGAAAATGTTAATTTGGAAAAATATATCACAATAACTCAGAAGATGTTAAATGACGGATACGGGGCTACCACCGATTTGATTATTAATGAAGATTATAGGATAGTGGAGCTTTTCTACCCATTATTGATAGAATCTTCTAATGATGCAGCCATGGCTTTGGCCAGTTATCTAGGAAGAAGTAATACTTTGGCTAAAATGAATACAAAGGCCAAGGCAATATTGATGAATAATACCTTGTTTGCCGATGTTTCGGGATACGATCCTTTAAATACCTCTACTGCCCAGGATTTGTTTCAATTAACTAGATACGTATCCAATGTGAGGCCTCTATTATGGGATATTAGCAAACAAAAGAAAGTTACATCATTTGGTTATAATAGGTTTCTTGAAACTAAGTTTTGGAATAAAAATATATTCTTTCTGGATGAAACGCTGGTCGGGGGAAAAACCGGCTTTATTAAAACAAGCAAATCAACTGGAATATTTGTATTTAATTTTAAAGATTCCCAGAATAATTTGAGAAGATTAGCTTTTATAATTCTCAATACAGATTATCTAAAAAGAGATACCCAGAGACTATATAGCTGGGCATCTAAAAACTATTTTAATCCTTGATTTATACTCTCTTGTTTGATAATGTTGGTATATATGGGCTCGTAGCTTAGTCCGGTAGAGCGCCTCATTTGCAATGAGGAGGTCGGGAGTTCGAATCTCCCCGAGTCCACAGAGTCAAGTCGCTATGTCAGCGATTTTTAGTTGACTAAAAGGTAAAAAAGATTAGGATTAAAACTACAATCGTTCTACTAGAAGGAGGTGAAGCCGTGAAACTGTCTGTGTGGCTAGGCCAGCAGAGCGTTACTGGTCCACGAGTGAAGGTTGCTGATCTCAAGGCTACTCAGCTCAAGGAAGCTCGTGCAGAGGTCAAGACTAGGAAGCCAACCGCAGCCAGGATAGATCTCTTCCGAGCGATCTCGGAGAGCCTATCGCTTGAAGAAGCTTACCACTTGGGGCGGGGGGTTGGAGGAAGCATACGACTCTACATCGTCCAGGACGACGATCCGAAGAAAGTACGAGCCATCTTCACTTTGACCTTTGCCGTGGAATGATGATGACCATCTGAACATGGCGAGCTGAGGTTGTTCGTTGTCGCCCGGTTGGGCATCGTTGGAAGACGCTGCTTCACTGGGCGTTTTCCTTTTTACAAAGATTGTTTTAGAAATTCGGAATCAAAAAACTTTCTTCATAATTACTTTCAAAATAAACCTTAATGTCATCCACTAACCTACTTAGAATCAAAGTCAAATAATTGTGTATATCAGAACCTAACTGGAAGCCATGGAAGACTCTCGGAATTGTTGCCATAGCTTCAATTCCTGTAAGAGTTGGTTCCAACTGGCCCTCATGTAGTCCACTTAAATGATATTTGACCAGGGCTGATAGATGATATAAGCTAAAGGTATATGAAGAAAACTAATCTAAAAGCCAA
>JAQTNP010000041.1 GCA_028713795.1 Minisyncoccota bacterium | reverse complement strand
ATATAGGGATTGGCTTAACTCAAGGTTTTGGAGCAGGAATGGATCCTGCTATAGGAGAAAAAGCGGCAATAGATTCTTAAATGAAATAAAGGAAGTTTTACAGCAGGGAGATATAGTATTTGTTACTTGCGGACTGGGAGGGGGAACAGGATCAGGGGCTGTTTCTGTTATAGCTGATCTGGCTAAGAATTTAGGATCTCTGACAATAGGGGTTGTAACCCTTCCTTTTACCTTTGAAGGAGAGCAAAGAAAAAAAATAGCTAAGGCGGCCCTGGAAAAATTAAAAGATAAAGTAGACACTTTGTTTGTAATTTCCAATAACAAACTTTTAAATGCTATTGACGAAAAAACAAGCTTAAATGACGCTTTCTGGAAAGCAGATGAAGTATTAAGGCAAGCAGTCCAGGGAATTTCTGATTTGATTGTCAGACCAGGACTGATAAATGTTAATTTTGCAGACCTTAAATCAATCATGAAAGATTCTGGCTTTGCTTTATTCGGAGTTGGGAAAGCCAAGGGGGAGAATAAGGTAAAAGAAGCGGCCCATAAAGCAATTAATTCCCCATTATTAGATCTTTCAACATCAAAAGGGGCTCATGGAATTCTTTTTAATATTACCGGAGGAAAGAACTTAACCTTAAATGATGTTGAAGAAGCAGGAAAAATTATCACTCAAAATGCAGCAAGCGGCGCAAAAATAATTTTTGGAGCGATTCAGGATGAGAAAAAATTTGCAGACGATGAAGTTGAAATTACGGTAATCGCCACCGGAATAGAAAAATAGTTCCATTTTATCCACTGTTTATCAGTAAAATCAGCCCATTGACGAGGGTGCTGGTGTTTCAGGTATAATAGAGGATTAAAATTAACCTGTTGGAAACAATGATAAAAGAAAATACAGAAAATATTGCTTCAAAGATTAGTCAGGTGCAAAAAAGAGATGGTACAATTATTGATTTTGATCAAGAAAGAATAACTCAGGCAATATTCAAAGCAATTACGGCAACTAATCAAGGGGATGGAGAAATATCTAGAAGAGTTTCCAATAGAGTAGTCGATATTTTAAATAGAAGATTCAAAAATGGAGAGATTCCTAATGTAGAACAAATACAAGATGTGATAGAAGAAGTTTTAATTCTTGAAGAATTAGTAGAAACAGCTAAGGCATATATAATTTACAGAGAGCAAAGAAGGGCAATAAGAGAAGCAGCCCTTACTGCAGAGGAGGCAGTAGACAGGGTTGACCATTATCTTGAAAAACTTGATTGGGAAGTAAAAGAAAATGCCAACATGACATTTTCTTTGCAGGGGTTAAATCATTACGGAGTTTCATATATTGTAAAAAGGTATTGGCTAAACAAAGTATATCCAAAAGAAATCCAGCAAGCGAATGAGTCTGGAGATTTTCATTTGCATAATCTTGATACTTTGGCCTGTTATTGCATGGGTTGGGATTTATATGATCTTTTGGTAAAAGGATTCGGAGGAGTGGCAGGCAAAGTTGAGTCAAAACCTGCAAAACATTTCAGGGCGATTCTGGGGCAAGTGGTGAATTTTCTCTATACCCTTCAGGGAGAATGCGCAGGAGCTGTAGCCTTTTCTAATTTTGATACTCTTTTGGCTCCTTTCATCAGATACGACAACCTGAACTATCAACAAGTGAAACAGGCCTTTCAAGAATTTCTGTACAATATGGCAGTTCCTACAAGAGTAGGATTTCAATGCCCGTTTTCCAATATCACCCTAGATTTAAAGCCGGCATCTGTGTATGCGGACCAGCCGGTAATCTGCGGAGGTAAGCCACAAAAGGAAACCTATAAAGAATTTGCCGAAGAGGTAAAGATTTTTGACAGAGCTTTCTATGAAGTTATGCTTGAAGGGGATAAAAATGGGAGGCCGTTCCATTTCCCAATTCCTACAATTAATATTACAAAAGATTTTCCATGGGATGATCCTACTTTTGATGGATTATTCGAGGCCTCTGCAAAATACGGCATTAACTATTTTGCCAACTACATCAATTCAGAAATGAAGCCAGATGATGTGAGATCAATGTGTTGCCGTCTGCGCCTGAATCTTAAGGAACTATATAATAGAGGAGGTGGAGGATTATTCGGGGCAGGAGCTCTAACCGGCTCTATCGGAGTAGTAACAATTAATATGCCCCGCATTGGCTATACTTCCAAAACTAAAAAGGAATTCCTGGAAAAACTGGGGAGATCAATGGATCTAGCAAAGGAAAGTTTGGAGATTAAAAGAAAAACAATAGAGAAATTTATTGAAAAGGGATTGTATCCATATTCCAGATTCTATCTTTCCGGGGTGAAAAAGGCCAAAGGAGAATATTTTGCCAATCATTTTGCCACAATCGGATTAATCGGAATGAATGAGGCGATGATTAATTTCATGGGAGAAGATATCACTACAACAAGAGGAAGAAAAACGGCCCTAGAGATAATGAACTATATGAGGGAGAAATTAGTAGGATATCAGTCAGAAACAGAGCATATATATAATTTAGAGGCAACACCGGCAGAATCTACTGGATATAGGTTGGCTCAAAAGGATAAAAGCGAATTCCCGGAAATAGCATCTGCTGGAACAAAAAAGAATCCTTACTATACCAACAGCACTCAGCTGCCAGTTGATTTTACTGATGATGTTTTTGAAGCATTAAAGCTTCAAGATGATCTTCAATGTCAGTATACGGGAGGAACGGTATTGCATATGTTTTTAGGAGAAAGAGTGCAGGATGCTAATTTAGTAAAAGCGTTAGTAAAGAAAACCTTTGAAAACTTCAAGCTTCCTTACATTACCATTACTCCTACATTTTCTATCTGTCCTGTTCACGGATACTTAAGCGGAGAACATTTCCTTTGTCCCAAGTGCGCAGTTGAGCAGCCATGTGAAGTATATTCAAGAGTTGTTGGATATCTTAGGCCAGTAATACAGTGGAACGAAGGGAAGCAGCAGGAATTTAAGGAAAGGAAAGAATTTAAAGTAAAATCCAGCGCATTGGATAAAATATGATATATGGCGGATTACAAAAATTAACACTGATCGATTTCCCAGGAAAATTAGCAGCCACAATATTCATTAATGGCTGTAACTTCCGCTGCCCATTCTGCTACAATCCAAACCTAGTGTTGCCAGAAAAAATCTCTTCTTTTAACCAGGAAGAGATATTTTCTTTTTTAAATAGAAGAAAAGGAATGATAGATGGTGTTGTAATCTG
>JAQTNP010000040.1 GCA_028713795.1 Minisyncoccota bacterium | reverse complement strand
GGTCTTTTAAAAACCATAAATATATGAAAATATCTTTTAAAAAAATAGCTGACTATTTCGATGAAGTAAAAAATGAAGCCAAAAAGGTTAATTGGCCCACAAGAAAAGAAACCATTAAAAGAACCTTAATGGTTATTGGAATTACTGTCTTGGTGGCTGCTTTTCTTGGCCTTTTGGATTTTGTTTTCAGCGAAGGAGTTATACAAACTCTGATTAAGAAATAATATGCCTAAACAACAACTACCACAGCAAAAGAATTGGTATGCCATCCATACCTATTCTGGATACGAAGACGCTGTTTGCAAAAATTTAAAACAAAGGATAGAATCATTGGGGATGGAGGATAAGATATTTACTGTCATTGTTCCTAAAGAAAAGAAAATTAAGATAAAGAACGGGAAAAGACAGACAGTAGAAGAAAAGGTATATCCTGGATATGTTTTGGTGGAAATGATCGTAACTGATGATTCCTGGTATGTAGTAAGAAACACCCCTAATGTTACTGGATTTGTTGGGGCAGGAACAACTCCAGTTCCTGTGTCAGACCAAGAAATGGCTGACTTGAAAAAGAGAATGGGAGAAGAAACGCCTAAATTCAAGATTAATTTAAAGATAGCAGACAGAGTAAAGATTACTGACGGCCCATTCAAGGACTATGAGGGCAAAGTTTCAGAGATAGACATAGAGCAAGGGAAGATTAAAGTTATGATCAATCTCTTTGGAAGAGATACTCCGGTCGAATTAGATTCATTACAAGTGAAAAAACTATAACATGGCAAAAAAGATAAAATCAAAAGTTAGATTGCAGATAATGGCAGCTCAAGCCAATCCAGCTCCTCCAATAGGTCCTGCTTTGGCTCAGCATGGCATTAACATTGCTGAGTTCTGCAAACAGTTTAATGATGCTACAAAAAGTATGGCAGGATATACTATTCCTGCTGATATTACTGTCTACGAAGATAGGTCATTTTCTTTTGTATTAAGACAGCCATTATTGGCCGATCTGATTAAAAAAGCGGCAGGAGTTCAAAAAGGATCTGATAAGCCGAATAAAAACAAAGTGGGAAAGATTACTAAAGATCAAGCAAGAGAAATAGCCGAAAAGAAATTACCTGACTTTAATACCAAGAATATTGAGCAGGCAGTAAAGATTGTAGAGGGGCAGGCCAGGTCAATGGGAATAGAGGTAAAGTAAGTCAGTTTGATAAATTAGAGTTCTTATATTAAGATTTATCTAAATCTTTTTATTTTATGATTCTTTCTGACAGAGATATAAAAGAGAGCATTGATAAGGGAAGGATAGTAATAAGGCCAAAACCTGATTATAATGTTCAGCTCGGAGTCTGCTCTATAGATCTGCACATGGGCGAAGATGTTAAAATCTTTAAATATACTGAATGCCCGTACATAGATCTAAAGGATAAAAAATCCATTGAAGATATAATGTCTGAGGTAAAGATAAGCGATCAAAAACCCTTTGTTTTAAGACCAAGGGATTTTATTTTAGCTATTACTGAAGAATATATAGAACTACCCAATGATTTAATGGGAAGATTGGATGGAAGAAGTTCTCTTGGAAGATTGGGTCTGGTTGTGCATTCGACTGCAGCCAGATTTGATCCGGGATTCAAAGGAAAGGCTGTAATGGAGATAGGAAACATGGGAATCATCCCAATCATCCTTTATCCTGGAATTAGAATTTGTTCTATGACTTTTGAAACCTTAACTCAAACAGTTGAAGTTCCATATACCAAGCAGGCAGATCATAAATATGCGGGTCAGAGCACGCCTTTAGCCAGCAGAATTGATAAAGAGCTGGAAAAACAATCTCGCCTTAATTTAAAAGACAATTCAGGTAAAGAAATATTTGATATCAAAAAGAAATAATATGAAAACAACATCATCTTTGAAAGTAAAGTTTTTAGGAGTAATACCTCGCTTAGAAGAAAAATCAGGAAAATTAAGTCCTGAACAGATAGTTTCTCTATCAGCCCTTCTGACCTTTAAGGGAGAATCAATAAAGAAAATATTAGATGATATTAAAAAAGAGGGGACTGATTTAAATTCTAAAGTAAAAACAGTAATAATAAAGTCAGCGCTAAGGGGCCATGCTTCCATGGCTACAACTCCTGCAATAGCTTTTAGCTATGAGGCAACTAAATTTTTAGATTCAGCTTTAACTGGCATATATTTTGGTTCTGCCCTGATGGCTTCAGGCAGAAGGACCAATACTACTGTCAAAGATATTATTTTTCCAGAATCAATTGCAAAAAAGCAGAAAGCAGCAAAGATATATCAGGAGGCATCTGAGAAATTGATACAGGCATATGATTTTCTTTTAAAATCAGGAGTGCAGAAAGACGAAACAAGTAAAACATTACAATATGGCATCTATGGAACCGGCTTAATGGTTTTGCCCCTGGAATCATTGGTGGCTATCAAAAGAGAATATGAAAGAGAAAAAGAATGGATGCCAGAAGAGATAGGGATGCTGATCAAGGAGATTGAGAAATATTTAGATAAAGAAGGACTGGGAAAGCTTTATCAAAGCAGATTCTATGCTCCAAGAAATATATATTCCTATCCCAATATCTTCAAAAACCCTAAAGATATTAATTTAACAAGAGAATTAAGGGAAAAGAATAGAAAAGTTCCTAAGGTAATTTCTTTAGAAATTAATCCTACATTGGGATTTAGAAATCGCTTGAAGGAATTAGAAGAATTACAGAATACAGTATTTAAGTCAGGAAAATCAATAGAATCACAATATCAGAATCTTATATCCGAAAGAGGAAGCATTTGCAGGGATTACAATGCTCTATTTAATGTAAAGATTTTGTCCTCTGTCCCTTGGAGGGTCTGGGGAGATAAGAAGAGGCATAGAACCTGTCCTCAAATAGTAGAATCAGTATATTTTTGCGCTGAAAAATCAGCTAAAATATTAAATTCATTGAGATTAAAGATCAAAGAAAGAAAGCTCACTAAAAAGGAACTGTCTTTTATTGAACAAGCAATATCTTTGCCGCCAACTATTCTATCTAACAACGAATATCTGTATAGATATTTAGAAGCAGTTTTAAATGCTTTTAGTGCATATAACAAGCTGTTAAAACTTGGCATCAAGCCAAGAGACGCCGTATTTATTATTCCCAGAGGACTAAAGATAGATGTATTGCAAGAATTTAATCTGTACAATCTATTGGTGGGGTATTATCCTTTGCGCCTTTGCAGGACTGCAGAAGAGGAATTGAGACGGAACACTT
>JAQTNP010000039.1 GCA_028713795.1 Minisyncoccota bacterium | reverse complement strand
CTCTCTGGCCAACCATCGCCCCTATTGGGTCTATTCCTTCCTGATTAGAAAATACTGCTATTTTTGTTCTTGAGCCGGCTTCTCTGGAAATGGCTTTAATTTCTACTTGACCGCTGGAAACTTCTGGAACTTCAATTTCAAAAAGTTTGGTTACTAATTTGGGATATGATCTGGAAAGAATAATCATCGGACCTTGGGGAGATTCCTGAACTTCCCTAATTAAAACTTTTAATCTTTGGCCCGGCTTGTAATATTCTTGGGGGATCTGTTCTTTTGGAGGCATAATTCCTAATGTCTTTCCAATATTAAGGAAAACATTTTTACCCTCAATCCTTTGAACAATTCCTGAAGTGATTTCCTCAATCTTAGATTGGAATTCCTGATAAATGTTTTCTCTTTCAACCTCTTTTAATTTCTGAAGAATAACTTGTTTGGCTGTCTGAGCGGCTATTCTTCCGTATTCCTGCTTGGATTCCAGAGGAATTATCAATTCCTGGCCAATAGATATTTTAGGGTCAATCTTTTTTGCTTCTTCAATCATTATGTGTTTCTTTGGATTGAATCTTAATTTCTTCCCTTCTTCCAATTCTTCTTCTTTTTCCATTTCATATTCTGTTTCCTGTTCCGACATTTCGGCCAGCTCTTCTTCGCTGTAAATCATTGATTCATCCACAACAAAAAGAACCTGCCAGAATTTAATATCTCCATTCTGGGGATTTAGTTTTGCTTTGATGACTTCTCCTTTTTTGCCAAAATCTTTTTTATAGGCAGCGGACAGGGCAATTTCTACTACTTCAATTATCTTTTCTAAAGACAATCCCTTCTCTTCTGAGATCTGAGACAAAGCAAGGGTAAAGTTTTTTAATTCTTCAATCATATGTTTTGTATAACAAATATTGGTCCGTTACTATCGGACCATAGTTCATTATATCTATCTAAGAACAGATGTCAATGAGGAAGGAGTAATAACATGTATAAAATTAAAATCTTTAAATAATATATATGTGTGTTGTTCATAAAAATATTATTAATTTGCGATTTATGTTTCTATAGATTTAACATTAGAATAAGGGTTATAATATAAAAGAAAAACGGACTTCTTGTCCGTTTTCTCTGATTCTGTCCTCAATTTTGTCCTAATTCACAGGTTTTTGACTCAATTTTGACCGTTTTACCCATTTTGTCCGTATCTTCTCCCCAATTTATCCACAGTTTTGCACAGATTATCTAAAAACATCTATTATTTCCTTAAAGGCAATGTAATTGGAATTTATTCTTTTTTCTTTGTTTTTTTCCATCCAAGAACTTTCTATGGTCAATGATGTTACTTTCTGGTCATCGGCTAATTGTTCAAGTCCAGTTGAACCAAATATTTTTTCTAGCAGAATAAGGAACCATCCTTCTCTTTCTAGTCCTTTCATTTCTAACCTTGTTCTCATATAGTGTCTTTCTGCTAATTCTATCTTCTCATCTAATCTTCTTGCTAATTCATGTGTTTTTACTTTGCTAGAAGAATGGTTGGCCAGGATTAGCAATCCTTTCGGATGACATGCTTCATGAAAATTTACAATCATATCGGGCTTAAAAGAAAATAATATCTCTTTCATATTTTTAGCTTCTATCGTTTTATAATCCTTAAAATCCCTATTTATATCTATTCCATCTTTATTATATCTAGATTGAAAAACAGTTCCTACTGGATTTACAGGAGTGATAATTTTTATCTCCCAATCCTTGTAATATTCAGCGTCCAAGGATATGTCTCTCAATATTCTGGGAATAGCCAAAACCCCAGATATCTCGTTTCCATGCATCCCGGCAGAAAGTAAAAGTTTCTTTTTTGCTTGAGCACCAGCCCAATTTAATTCCAAAGCCTCATAGGTTTTATTTTGATATTCTGTTGTATAGCAAGTTTTAATATTAAACTTATCCTGATAGGCTTTTACTTCCAATAAGTAGGCGTTAATGTCAAAATCAATTCCTATATAATCCAATATGGTCCATTTTTCGGGCCCATTGGCTGGCTTAATCTTCCAATAGAATTTTATCAGAAGCTTCCAGTATTCTTTATTAAAGATGATCATGTCTTTTTGATTAAATATGGTTTAACTCTAAGATATAACAGACTGGGGATTAAAACAAAGAAAATATCAAGGAATGACGGCCTGGGCAGAAAATACAGGATCCTAATTCCAACCAATGATCCATATATCATTACAGTATAGAATTCGTAAAATGTTTCGGGATGATAAAAAGAAAATTTTCCATCTCTTAAATCCTTTCTAAAGATTATTAAAGATAAAGTAATCATCAGGGAAATGAATATAAATATTACTGTCCCCTCTGGCAAGGCGGTGGGAAGCGTAAGAAACGGGATATCGTCTCTTTGCTGAAATGAAGAGCCGGTTAATAACATTATTGTAAAAAATACAGCAACCAATCCAAAGGCAGAAAGGACAATCCATTTCATAAATTTGCTTCTGGTAACCAAAGAAACAATATAGTATCCGGTTGCTACTGACTGCAGTATAACGCAAGTATATTGGGGTATGGCTAGTTTTTCTACAAAGCCGGTAGCGTTAAAAAGCATTACTGCGCCCCAACCAAGGGCTGTAAAAAGATAAAATCCATAACCGCCAAGCCAAAATATTGTCAAGGAAGTTCTGTGGGGACATTCTTCTTTTGGAATTTTTCTTAAAAATAGGATAGCCAAAGCGCAACACAGGGCAATAAAAAATTGTGTTGTTATTGCTTGTGGCGTAGCTTCAAGAATTTCTGTTGATATCATTCTTAAATTATATCACCTAAAACTAATTTAAGAAAAACTATTTCTTTTTTGTTTTCAGAATTATATCAATAATAGCTATCAAAACTCCAACTCCCATAAAGGAATATCCAAGAATTCTATTTTCTCCAAAAATAATGCCAGCAATGACAAAGGCAAAAGATATGGCAGTTAATACAGAAAGCTTTTGCCCCGGCTTTACTCTCTTTCTAAGAAAGATTGCTAGAAGAATTAATATCAAGGCAATTACTGCTAGTGATATCAATATGTATGGTATTTGCATATGTTCTTATTAATTGTGGACCTGGTGAGAATCGAACTCACATCACTGCAATGCGAATGCAGCACTCTACCATTAAGCTACAGGCCCTGATTAGGGGAAAACTATCCTTATCCTAATAATTGCATCTCTTTTGGAATGGATAAAATTAACCTTGCTTTTATATACTTTCTTTATCTTTTTTGCAAGCTGACTAATCATCTGGCCCTGAGTTACCGTAGCTCTTATCATGCCCCGGGCAATCTCATCTATGGTAATCATTCTGGCCATAGGATCATTTTTAAATGATATGTCTCCGAAATTAGCAACCAGGTTCTTTATCTCTTCATTTCTGTCCGATGGGATGTTTTCCAATATCAATTCCCCTAAATATTTTCCCTCGTCCTGCATTTTGCAGGCAGGGCAGATTACCATTTTTACATTCCTATCTTCTTCTAAATTAGGGTGATCATCCAAAGAATGGTGCCATGCCTTATACCAATAGGCAGCATTACATTCTTTGCATAGAAGAATGTCTGCTTTGGCGCTCTTCTCTATATGAAAGGGGGTGTTTTTATTAAAGAAATTGGCCATGGTGCCTTAATCATAGAATATATTTTTTTACTTGTATATATTGCATTTTTAGAATATAATACTAGGATAAAATATGAATAAAATGGTTAAAAAAATATTATTATCAATTTTAGCTGTTATTTTCTTTTTCGGATTTTTCACCCAGACATTTGGAGTTAAAAATGTGGTTATTAATTTTTTTGGACAACCTGGTTGCCCTCATTGCAAAGATGAAA
>JAQTNP010000038.1 GCA_028713795.1 Minisyncoccota bacterium | reverse complement strand
CCAAACGGGGGCACATCACAAAGCGTAGTCATCTTCATCTTTTTTCTCTCCTTTCTCTTGCGTGATTGTGAACTCGCAAGATACTAAATTCTTATTATGACATTATAGCGCAATAGTCAATATATGGAATTTAAATTATACTCTCCGGATCTACTTCTATTTCCCAGAAGCTAGGAACAATTCCTTTTAATCTATCTTTTTTCTCCAGATTGTTTGATTTAATAACAATATTAAAAATATATCTGCCCTTTATTTTAGCAATAAAGGCAGAAGACGGGCCCAGTATTTCTTTCTGAGAATATATATTTAATAATTGTTTTTCTAATTCTTTAGTTCTTATCAAACATACCTTATATAATTTATTCCTAAATGTCAGCTTAATAATTTCAGAAAATGGTGGATAAGAGAATATTTTTCTTTGTTCTAGCTCTTCCTTTATAAATCCTTCAAAATCATTATCTTTTAGGTATTTAAAAATACTTAAATCGGGCTTAAATGTTTGTATGGTTGTTTTTTTGGAAATATTTTTTAAAAGATTGAATACTCTGAATGCTTTTTCATTGGCAGAGAAGTCAGGAATATTAAGCAAGAAGTCAGGAAGGATGGCTGCAGACAGGTCAGGCTTCAAATTAGGATATTTAAAAGCTACCTGAGTTGTTAAAAGAACATCTATTTTTTTCTTTTTGAAATCATCAATTATTCTTTTTTGTTTTTCTTCCGGAAGTTCTTTATGTAAAATAGCAATTTTTGCATTTAAATTATTAAATTTCAAAAAATTTTCAATTTCCTGATTTACCTTATCAATTCCAACTCCTGTATATCTGATTTTGGTGCTTTTACAGCTGGGGCAATACGCCGGAGGATTTTTTGAATACAAACAATAATGGCATATCAGCATTCCTTTATCCTTTTGCTTGTGATATACCATTGGAGAATCACAATTAGGGCATTTTTCTACATATCCGCAGTTTTTACAGATTATTGAAGTTGATAATCCCTTTCTATTAACAAAAAGAAGAATTTGTTTTTTGCTTTCAATATTTTTTCTTAATTCTTTCTTCAATGTTTCAGAGAACAAAGAAAAATTTCCCCATTTTCTTTCTTTCTGCATATCTACAATATCTATCCTTGGATTACTTTTGTCCAGGTTTCCGATGGATTCAAATTCATTATTTTTAATGCGGCAATATGAATTTGCTGTTAGGAAATTAGTTCCCAGAATAATCTTGGCGCCATGAAGCTCAGCTAGTTTAATTACTACATCTCTGGCATTTAGTTTGGGATGCTGGTCCCATGATTTAAAGCTGGAGCTTTCTTCTTCGTCTATGATGATTAAACCCAAATTAAAGAAGGGAAGGCCAATGCTTGATCTGGTTCCTAATAATATATGTGCATTATTCTGACAGACATCCTGCCATATTTTTAATTTCTGAGAATTTTTCAATTCAGCGTGATAAAAAGCTGTTTTCAAAGAAATTTTTTTTAAGTCTTTTAAGAAAACAGCAGCTTTTAATATTTCTGGAGAAAGAAAAAGAACAGTTTGATTTTTATCCAACGTTTCCTTAATTAATTTTATGTATTCCTTGATTCTGTTTTTTTTTAAAAGAAGAACAGGTTTTACTTTTTTCTGATTTTTAATATTTTCTTTAGGAAAAATATTTAAAGGAAGTTTTTTTCTTTTTAGAATATTAGGAGGGATAAAGGATTTAAGACAGAGCCCCAATGGTTCTAAATATTTATCGGAAATAAATTGTGCAAGCTTTATCTGGTTTTCATTAACTATTGGCTCAAAAGATATTACTTCTTTGATAGATTTTAAAGCAATGCTTGATTTTTTTATCTCCAATTTCTTTTGCAGAAGATCAAGGCAATCAAAAACAATTCCCTGGGCTTTTGTTTTTCCGATGGGAATAGAGATTAAAGAACCTTTCTTTAATTCCTTGCTTGAGAAATATTGAAAGGTTTGGGCTCCGGGATATGGTATTTTAATTAATGGAATTACTTCAATCAGATACATATTTTTTAGCTAGAAACTTATATATAGCTATTTCTTCATTCTTTAAATCTATTCCAGCTTTCCTTGCTGCTATTTCTATCTGCTGGCCAATACTGTTTATTCCTTCCAAGTCTGGCAATAGCAGTCCTGATTTATTAGATGATTGGACCAAGATTCCGTATTTTTTGGGATTTAGCTCCTCAATATCTTTTATTATCTCCGGCCTATCTAAAATATATACCTCAAAAGAAAGAAAAGGAAGTTCCTTTTCTTGAAGAGGAATAAACCTGGTATCTTGGCATGCGCTTACCGCGCTTGAAATAATTTCTTCTGCTATATTTTTTTGAGCTGGCGAATATGTTCCTATGCATCCTCTCAAATCCTTTTTATTAAATATGCTTACAAATACGCCGGCCCTAGCATTAAAATTATTTGGCATATTTTTGTCTGCTTTAATCCTTTTGCCTTCTTTGATAAAGGCAAAAACAGCGTTTTTGGCTAATTGACAGAATATATTCATATTTTTAATGAAAAATTAACAGTTAAATATCCTACCCCGAAAGGATTTTCATATGATAATACTTCTGGTTTTGTTTTCAGGCCGTCTAAAATACCTAAAAGAATAGCTAATGATCTGAATCCACATTCTCCGGCCTTTTCTGAAAGATTAGGATCTATATCAAGTATCTTTTTAGCATTATTGCTTAAAAGAGCGCTGATTATCGATTCATCAAAAACTCTGCCAAGAGGGGAATAGCCGGCAGGAGCTGACTGGTTCAATCTGTGAGACATATCTCCGCTGGCCACAACAGCTATTTTCTTATCCAAAATCTTTTTGCCAATCAGGGTTTTTTTGAACCTTTCTTTTGTAATTGTTCTTTGTATGGATTGGCCGAAAGTAAAATGGGACTTAATGCTTAAAAACGAATATCCTATAGGTATGATATTGAATTTATTTTTTTGGCTTAAAAAATATAGGGGGACTAATGAGCCATGATCAAGAGATTTTTCTTCAATATTTTTTAGAGGTATTTTTTGTTCGGAGCAGTCATTAGTAATCTGATTGCTCAATTCAAGATCATTGTTGAAATAAAGCTGAGAAGAGAAGTCATCAAACAGGGAAAAATCCCCAAAAAATTCTTTAGATATATTTATGGAAAAAACATTAGAAAATATATGGCCGTGAGGAGAGATAATGATTAAGGTCTCTGCTTTTGAGTCCTTTAATTTCTGGGTAAGAGACTTAAAAGACAAAATCGTCTTATTAATCTGTTTTAAATCTTCCTTGCTTCCTATTGTTGGAATGATTAGGGGAGGATGGGGGCAGAAAGCCGCAAATACTAAAGACATATTATTGGATTAATCCATCTATTTTATATAAACAATTAGGACATTTTCCTGAAATATCATACCTGGTGATGTCATATCCATTTCTGTCTATTACTTTTTCCTTGCAATGAGGGCAATAGGTATCTTCAAAATCAATACCTGGAACATTACCAAGATACACATAGCGTAATCCTTCCCCAATCCCTATTTTTCTTGCCATTGTTAGCTTTTCTAACTCAGTATCTGGAACATTTTTCATTTTCCATGAAGATTGGCCAAAGAATCTAGTAATATGCCAAGGAGTTTCTGCTCCTAGGTCTTCTCTGATGAATCTAGCAATATTTTTCAATTCTTCCTTTTTATCGTTAAACCCGGGAATCAAAAGAGTGGTAATTTCTATCCAGATGCCATTTTTCTTTAAATTCCTCAGATTGTCTATTATCGGCCAAAGCTTGGCAGAACAATTCTTTTGATAGAAGTTCTCATCAAATGATTTCAAATCAATATTTACCGCATCCAATAGGGGAATGATCTCTTTTAATAGTTCCTTGGAAAAATATCCGTTGCTAACCCAGATATTTTTTAACCCTTCCTTTTTTGCAATCTCCATTGTTTCAATAGCATATTCGGAAAAGATAGTAGGTTCAGTATATGTATATGAGATAGAGGGGCAGTTTGATCCCCTTGCCCTAGCTACTAATTCTTTTGAAGGGATGTTTTCTCCATTAACTTTTTTTAAGATCTTTGGCCCCTGGGATATTTGCCAGTTCTGACAATTGGCGCAGGCAAAATTGCATCCAGGCGCTGCAAAAGAAAAAGTATTTGTTCCAGGGAGAAAATGAAACAGAGGCTTCTTTTCTATTGGATCTATCCCAATAGCGCAGATAAGGCCGTGATTTAAAGAATACAATTTC
>JAQTNP010000037.1 GCA_028713795.1 Minisyncoccota bacterium | reverse complement strand
ACAAAGCGATAAAGAATGGAGATGTAGTAATAACTGGAAATTTGCAGAATGATTATCCCCAGGGATTACCCTTGGGAACTGTGAAATATGTAAAACTTACAGATTTAGATCCGTTCCACACAGCTATCATCTCCCCATACCTGGATTTAAACAGCTTAGGATTAGTATTAGTGATTCCTGATTTTTAAATATGCATGGAAAATACATTTTAATATTTATTTTGGGGATTTTAATTATTTTAATCGGCCAAAGTTATGTTGGCCAATTAAATATTTCAAGGGCAGTAATCAACCTTGCTTTAATTATTGGTATTCTAATTTGTTTTTTCTCTAAAGATGATTTATTCAGTTTAATTTCTTTTGCATATTTGGCATTTATTGCAGAAATTAATTCATTCTATTATGGTTTTAATTTCTTAACATTTTTGGTTATTTGGCTGATGGTAAAATATGCGATAAAATCAATAAGCCAGAAGAATATTTTAAGCTTTTTATTCATTTCTTTTATTGGCTGTTTGACATATCAACTTCTGTTTTTTGTCTATTCCTTTTTTGCTGATAATATTGCCAGATTCTTTAATTGGCAGAGCCTGATATACAACTTTTTAATTCTTGTGCTAATATATTTCATATATGATTTTGCCAAGAAAAAGATTTCAAATTAAAAAGGCCAATGTGGAACTTGAGCCTCAAGAGATTTTATTAGACGCTCTGGTGGCAAAAAATCAAGAAACTGGCCCATCTAGCTATCAACTAGAGGTTCCCTTAAGAAGAAAAGCAATTATTGGTTTCTGGTTTTGTTTTATTTTTGCAATGATTGCCATTATTGCAAGAGCTTTTCAGTTCCAGATAGCAAATCACAACGAATTGTCTGAAATGGCTCAGAGGAATAAATTTATCTCTTCTACTGTTAAGGCGCAAAGGGGAGTGATATACGACAATGATTACAAGCAATTAGTTTTTAATAAATCAACATTTAATTTGGTAGCGGATAAGGCAAAACTAGAAAGAGAAAATGAAAATCCCGATCAGTTAATTGATAATTTAACTAAGCTGTTAGGGATGAATTCTTCTGAGATTAAGGAAATAATAAAAGAAGATGATGAGAACGAAGTAGTTGTATCTAAAGATCTTGATTACCAGACGCTTTTAATCTTTGAAAGTTCAAGCAGCCAATTCCAAGGATTTAAGATCAAAAATGAAACTATTAGGGATTATAGGGACAGTTATTCAATGTCTCATTTATTGGGATATTTCAGAAAGACAGGACAGAGCTCTGGCCTGGAAAACCTATACTCCTCATATCTGGCTGCTAAGCCAGGCGAATTGCTGTATGAAAGAGATGCTAATGGTGATATTACTTCAGAAAAGATTATGTCCCTACCTGAGTCTGGCAAATCTCTTGTTTTGTATCTTGATTCCGGATTGCAAGATATTCTTTACAGGTCATTGAAGATTAAATTAAAAGATATTGGGGCTACTAAAGGAGCAGCTATTGCCATGGATCCAAAAACAGGAGGAATACTGGCTATGGTTAGTCTTCCTAGTTATGACAATAACATGTTTGCAGGGGAAATTTCTGTAAAAGATTGGGAGAAGTTAGAGAATGATAAAAGCAACCCTTTGCTTAACAGGGCGATAAGCAGCAAATATCCTACAGGTTCTACTATAAAGCCATTAATTGCTGCAGCTGCCTTGCAGGAGCATATAATTACTCCTAACACTACTGTAAACTGTACAGGAAGAATAGTTGTAGATAATCCATGGGATAAAGAGAACCCATATGTATTTAATGATTGGGCCACTCATGGAGTTGTTAATGTAAAAAGCGCTATTGCTGAATCATGTAATGTATTTTTCTTTACAGCTGGAGCAGGATACAAAAGCTTTAAAGGACTGGGAGTTACAAAGATTAAAGAATATCTGGATAAATTCGGATGGGAAAGTATAACAGGAATAGATTTACCGGGAGAGATTTCCGGATTTGTTCCTGATCCTGAATGGAAAAAAGAAAGATATGACACAATATGGTATCCAGGAGATACTTACAATCTTTCTATAGGACAAGGATATCTGGCAGCAACCCCTTTAGAAGTTGTAACTTCTTTTGCTGCCATTGCCAATGGTGGAAAGCTTTTAAAACCGCAGATTGTAAAAGAAATTGTTGATGAAAACAAAAAAATGATTGAAGAATTTCAATCAGAAGTTGTAAAAAATAATTTTATCGATTCAGATAATTTACAGATAGTGAGGCAGGGGATGAGGGAGGCAGTAACATATGGATCGTCTGTCACATTAAACAGCCTGCCCGTTAAAGTTGCTTCAAAAACAGGGACGGCTGAAATTGGAAAAAAGAATTATTATCATAACTGGGTTACTGCTTTTGCTCCATATGATGATCCTGAAATTGTAATTACTGTTATTGCCGAGAGCGTGCAAGGTTTGCATACTGTAACCTTGCCTGTAGCTAAAGAAGTATTAAATTGGTATTTTAACAGGAATAATCCTCCTCCTTTGGTAGAATCTACATCTACAGAGAATCTGCCTACGATGGAGGAATAGGGATTGAAAAATCCTATATTTCGGGTATAAATATATAATATGGACAATTTAAATGAAATACGCGAGCAGAGAAAATCAAAACTCGCTTCTTTAAGGAATGAGGGGGTAAACCCATATCCCGTCTCAGTAAAAAGAACGCATACAATAGAGGAAGCTCTGGAAGATTTTTCTTCTTTATCTAAAAAAGAAAAAGAAATATTCATTGCAGGAAGAATCAGAGCTGTAAGATGGCATGGAGGTTCTACTTTTTTTGATATTGAAGATGGAAATGCAAAAATGCAGGCATTTCTTAAAAAAGATCATATAGGGCAAGAGAAATACAAAGGGTTTTTGGATATTTTTGATGTCGGCGACTTTATTGAATTAAGAGGAACTCTTTTTAAGACAAAGCAGGATGAAAAAACTCTTTCTGTAAATGGATTTAAAATGCTTAGCAAATCCATTCTTCCTTTGCCAGAAAAATGGCATGGTTTGCAGGACGTGGAAGAGAGATTCAGAAAAAGATACGTTGATTTAATTTTTAACAAAGAAGCAAAGCAAAAAATTATTTTAAGATCAAAAATTATTAAAGAAATTAGGAAATTCTTTGATAAAAAGGGATTTATGGAGGTAGAAACTCCAATATTGCAATTGATATATGGAGGAGCTAAAGCCAGCCCGTTTACTACCCATTTAAATGTTTTGGATTTGGATTTGTATTTAAGAATAGCTCCAGAGCTATTCTTAAAAGAACTATTGGTCGGAGGATATGAAAAGGTATTTGAGATAGGAAGGGTGTTTAGAAATGAAGGGGCTGATAGATTCCATAATCCGGATTTTACAAGTTGTGAATTCTATTGGGCCTATGCTGATTACAAGCAATTGATGAAATTATGCGAGGAATTATTCAGTCATATCTTAAAGAATGTCTTTGGTTCAATGAAAATTGAATATCAGGGCAAAATCATAGATTTTACCCCTCCTTTTAAAAGAGTTGATTTCTATGACTTGCTCAAAAAAGACGCAGGGATTGATTTAGAATCAATAGGGATTGATGCTTTAAAAAGAGAAGCGGAAAAAAGAGACATCCAGATTGATAAAGGTGAGGGATTAGCTGAAATTGCTGATAAAATATATAAGAAATATTCCAGGCCTAATATCTGGGATCCCACTTTTATCATCCATCATCCCTACGGAGCATTTCCATTAGCCAAACCCAATGCCGACAATCCTAAAAAGCTTGCTAATTTTCAATTAGTGGTTGCAGGATGGGAGTTGGTCAATGCTTTTTCTGAATTAAATGATCCGTTGGAGCAGAGAAAAAGATTTGAAGAGCAAGAAGGGATGTTTAAAGCCGGATATACTGAAGCACAGAGAATTGATAAGAACTTTTTGGAAGCTTTGGAGTATGGAATGCCGCCAGCTGCAGGATATGGAATGGGAGTAGATAGGTTAGCCGCCCTATTAACTAATTCTCATAGCATTAGGGAAGTGATACTATTCCCAATGATGAGGCCAAAAGAATGATAGATATTAAATTCCTTTTAAAAAATCCTGAGAAAGTAAAAACTTCTTTAAAGAATAGGGGAGTGGATTTAGATGTTGATAAGCTAATATCTTTAGAAGAAGAAAGGAAGAAGCTATTGCAAGAAGTTGAGAATTTGAGGAAAGAGCAGAATGATATTTCTCCTAAAGTTAAAGATAATCCTGAACTATTATCCAAAGCCAAAGAATTAAAAGCGTCCTTGAAAGAGAAAGAAGAAGTTTTGGATAAAAC
>JAQTNP010000036.1 GCA_028713795.1 Minisyncoccota bacterium | reverse complement strand
AAACGGGATATTTTCAATCGGCTCTACCAGGGGAGATGGAAAAACAGGGGAAGATGTAACCCAGAACTTAAAAACTATAGAAAGCATTCCTTTAAAATTAAATAAAGAGATTGAAGGAATAGTTGAGATAAGGGGAGAAGTATATATGGATAAAAGAATTTTTGAGAAGATAAATAAAGAAAGAGAAAAAGAAAGTCTTCCCTTATATGCCAATCCCAGAAATCTGGCTGCCGGATCTATCAGGCAGCTTGACCCTAAATTAGCTGCTTCAAGAGATTTGAAATTTTTGGCCTATGATATAGTTTCTGATATCGGACAAAAAACACATAGCCAAGAACATGAAATGCTCAAATCATTGGGATTTAAGACCGATCCTGGAAAAATCTGCAAAAGCATTGAAGAAGTTATCCATTTCTGGAAACAGGCATTTGATAAAAGAAAAACCCTGCCATTTATGATAGACGGTGTGGTGGTTAGCATAAATGACAATGAATTATTCAAAAATCTTGGAATAGCCGGAAAAAGCCCAAGAGCAGGCAGGGCTTTGAAATTTTCTCCCAAACAAGCAACTACCAGAGTAAAGGATATAAAGGTACAAATTGGAAGAACAGGATCAGCTACTCCTGTGGCGATCCTTGAACCGGTTAAGATAGAAGGAGTTACAATCAGCAGGACTACTTTGCATAACGAAGACGAAATTAAAAGATTGGGGCTGAGAATTAATGATACAGTTGTAATAGAAAGGGCTGGAGATGTAATTCCAAAGATTAGCAAAGTCTTATCCGAGTTAAGGACAGGAAGAGAAAAAATATTCCATATGCCTTTGTCCTGTCCCATCTGCAACGCTAAATTGACTAAACCGGAATCAGAAGTAGTATTAAGATGCCCTAATTCCAAATGCCTGGCCAGGCAAAGGGAAAACATATATCATTTTGCCTCTAAAAAAGCATTTGATATTGAAGGATTGGGCCCAAAGATAATAGACCAATTATCTGACGCCAATCTGATATCAGACCCCTCAGACATATTTGACATTAAAAAAGAAGATTTAATATCCCTTGAAAGATTTGCTCAGAAATCAGCAGATAATTTAATTAAGGCCATAGAAGAAAGAAAAAATATTACTCTTCCCAGATTCATATATTCTCTTGGGATAAGGCATGTTGGAGAAGAAACAGCCCTGGATCTGGCTAAGAGATTTAAAACCCTCGATAATCTAATGAAAGCTGATATTTCTGATCTGGAAAGAATACCAGAGATAGGGCCGGTCGGATCAGAAAGCATTTTCAACTGGTTTAATAAAAAAGAAAATATAGGGTTAGTAGAAAGGCTAAAAAACGCCGGGATAAGGATTAAAAATTTCTATGAAGAAAAAAATCTAAAGCTGTCTGGAAAGAAATTTGTCTTAACAGGATCTTTAGAATCTTTAAGCAGGGATGAGGCATATGAGAGAATAAAAATAAAAGGGGCGGATGTGTCAGAAACAGTAACCAGTAAAACTGATTATCTGGTAGCAGGGAAAGATCCTGGGAGCAAATTAAAAAAAGCCAGAAAATTAGGGATCAGGATAATTGAAGAAAAAGAATTCTTAAATTTAATAAATGAATAAAGTTTTAGTCCAAATAAGGAAATTTGATTGGTGGATGATACTAGCTTCTTTGGGTTTAACAATAATGGGATTGGTTTCCATCTATAGCTCTTCAATAAATTCAGGAGACTTTTCTGCTTTTAAAAAACAGGCAATAATATTTGGCGCTAGCATTATAATAATGATAGCGATTTCTTTTTTCGACTATCGGGGAATAAAAGAAAATTCCTACCTTATCTTAATTATATACATATTATTCATACTTCTTTTAGCCGGGCTCTTTATATTCGCTCCGAGCATCAGGAACGTTAAAAGCTGGTATAAGATAGGGGGGTTGTCTTTTGACCCAGCCGAATTTACAAAGCTTATACTGGTAATAATCCTGGCCAAATATTTTTCTTACAGGCATGTTGAAATGTATAAATTGAAGCACATCATTATGTCTGGAATATATATGCTTATTCCTGTATTCTTAATATTTTTCCAACCTAATCTTGGATCAGCTATTATATTTTTTGCCATTTGGTTTGTCGTTCTCATAGTGTCAGGGATAAAGTTCAAGCATTTTATTGTGCTTTTGTGTTTGGTTTTGATATTGGCTGCCTTGGGCTGGTTTTTCGTACTGCAGGACTATCAGAAAGAAAGGATATTTAGCGTTATCTTTCCTGATTACGAACCATTGGGAACCGGCTGGAATCAGAGGCAGGCAAAGATAGCTATAGGCAATGGCGGATTCTGGGGGCAAGGTTTTGGTTCGGGTTCGCAAACCCAATATGGGTTTGTTCCAGAAGTAAAGGCTGATTTCATATTTTCTGCCATAGCCGAAGAATTCGGGTTTATTTCAATATTGGCTATGATTAGTTTTTTTGGTATTCTTTTCTGGAGATTGACAAGAACAGCCTTTCTTGCTAGAGATAATTTCTCTAGGTTGTTTTGCTTAGGTATGGGCATATGGTTTTTGATACAGCTGATAATTAATATAGGGAGCAATATAGGATTTCTGCCGGTAATAGGAGTTCCTTTGCCATTTGTCAGCTCAGGCGGATCTGCTTTAATGGCTTCATATCTGGGGCTAGGAATATACCAATCAATTAAGAAATCGATGATTTCGTAAAAGGTCTATTGACTTTGTTTCAGAAATAATTATAATTAATATCACATTATTTTTTGCTAATTTGAAACCCTTCTTTTCCCGATAAATGAAGATTATTTATCTTGCCCTTTTGTATAAAAAGGACATTTTTGATATCTATGAAAGTTAAAAACTTTACCAAGTCAAAAATCCACCTGCATCTTCCCTACCTATTGGATCCGCAAATTGCTAATTGGAAAGAATTCTGGGCAATAGATTTAAAAGAACTTTTTGAGGAAATCTCTCCAATTCGCGATTATACTAAAAAGGAATATGAGCTTTGGTTTTTAGATTACAAACTCGGGGAATCAAAATATAAAGATGAATTTGAGGCAAAAGAGAATAATGACTCATATGCCGCTCCTTTAAGGGCGATGGTCAAGTTGATTGACTTGAGAACTAAAGAAGAAAAAATCCAAGAAGTTTACTTGGCTGATTTTCCATTGATGACAAGTAGAGGCACATTCATCATCAATGGAGTAGAAAGAGTAGTCATCGCCCAGTTGCTTCGCTCGCCCGGGGCGTTTTTTACGGCCAGAGAAATTCACGGAAAAAGATACTTTGGCGGAAGAATAATTCCTTCCAGAGGAAGCTGGCTTGAATTTGAAACAGATCCATCTGGATTTATAGGAGTAAAGATTGATAGAAAAAGAAGAGTTCCGGTAACTACAATATTAAAAGCTTTTGGATTTGATTCTGATGATAATATTAAAAAAGCTTTCTTTGATGTGGATAAAGGAGATGTTGGATATATTGAAGAAACATTGAAAAGAGATACTACTCATAGCCAGCCAGAGGCCTATATGGAGATATACAAAAGACTGAGGCCGGGAGATTTGGCTTCAGCTGATACTGCCAAGGAATTGATAGATAACATGTTCTTCAATTTTGAAAGATATGATCTTTCTAAAGTAGGGCGCTGGAAATCATGGCAGAGATTGCCTGAGATAAAACCAAAAAATACTGATAAAATTTCTCCAAAAGACAGGGTTTTAACTAAAGAAGATGTTGTTGCCGTAGTCAGAGAGATAATCAGGTTAAATAATACTCCTGAGTCAGAGCCTGACCAGATTGATCATTTGGGAAATAGAAGAGTAAAAATGATATCCGAGCTTTTAAGAGAAAGGATTAGGATAGGTCTGACAAGGATGGAAAGAATAATCAAAGACAAGATGTCCACCCTTGATCCCATTGAAATGGCTCCAGCTAAAATTATTAATCCAAGGCCATTTATGGCGGTGGTAAAACAATTCTTTTCATCTTCTCAATTGTCCCAATTCATGGACAATGAGAATCTTTTGTCTGAATTGGAGCACAAGAGAAGATTGACTGCCGGAGGTCCTGGGGGATTAACCAGAAAAAGAGCAGGATTGCAGGTAAGAGACGTGCAGCCTTCCCACTATGGGAGAATCTGCCCGATACAAACACCAGAAGGTCCTAATGTTGGTTTGGTAGTCCACTTGGCCAATTATGCCAGAATAAATCAATTTGGTTTTATTGAAACTCCATATTTTAAGGTAAGCAACGGGAAGGTTTTAAAAGAAGTATTATATCTTAATGCTTTTGAAGAGGAAAAGCATAATATTGCCAATGCCGGATTGGCAGTTGATGAGAATAACAATATATTAGCAAAAGAGGTTGTTGGAAGGATAAAAGGAGAGCCGGGAATGATTGAAAGAAAAGACGTTGATTTTATGGATGTTGCCCCAGAACAGCTATTATCCGTTACAACTTCTTTGATCCCATTCCTTCAAAATGATGATGCTAACAGGGCCTTGATGGGATCTAATATGCAGAGGCAATCTGTTCCTTTGATAGAGCCTGAAGTT
>JAQTNP010000035.1 GCA_028713795.1 Minisyncoccota bacterium | reverse complement strand
CAGAGATCCTAAATTCTTAGCCAGATCAGCTATAACAGAAACAGCCCCTGATCCTGTTCCCCCTCCCAGTCCGCAAGTAACAAATACTATATCTCCCTGCTGTAAAACTTCCTTTATTTCATTTAAAGAATCTATTGCCGCTTTTTCTCCTATAGCAGGATCCATTCCTGCTCCAAAACCTTGAGTTAAGCCAATCCCTATATGAACTTTTTTGTCAGCCTTGATTTTTTTTAAATCTTGAAAATCAGAGTTGATGGCTATCAACTCTATTCCTTGTATATGGCATTTGGCCATTCTGGAAATAGCGTTACCTCCCGAACCCCCTATTCCCACTACTTTTATCCTAGCCTGATTTTTCATGGAAGAAATATTTTAAATAGTTTCTTAAAAGAAGGAAATCTTTCTATCGTCGGTTCATCTTTTTCAGATTTTAAGCCCTTCAGCACTAATCCGTATAGAGTAGCTAATGATGGGTTTTTTTCCATTCCGATAAATCCTTTAGGAATAATTATTCTTGCCGGAAGATTTAATTCCTTTTTAGCAAAATCAACAATACCGGGGAGATTTGCTCCTCCCCCGACAATTACTACTCCGGCTGGAAGATTTCCCTGTTTTGGAGCTATCTTAATTTCTTTTTTAATTAAGTCAAATATTTCTGAGATTCTAGCTCTTCCAGCTTTTGACATTTTGCTGATAGGAAAAGTAAATATTTCTCCTGGAGCTATTTCTATCTTTTCTTTTTTAGAAGAATTTTTAAAGATATATGAGCCAAATTGTATTTTAATTTTTTCAGCAATATCAATATCTGTCTGTAATGCTATGGCAATATCATTAGAAATGTGAGAAGAGCCAATAGGAAGGATTGCTAGATGAGTAAGCATCTCTTCTTCAAAAACAGCTACTCCTGTTGTTTCAGCCCCTATGTCAACAAGAACAACTCCTACTTCCTTTTGCTGAGGCGTTAAAACTGCCTCTGCAGAGGCCAAAGGCGTTGGCGTCATACTGTCTATCTCAAGATCAGCCCCCAAAAAAGAATCTATAAGATTCTTCACATATGGGGAAAAGGCGCAAATAGCCAGAATTTTTGCTTCCAGCTTAATTCCTTTAAGATCTAGAGGGTTTTTAATTCCTGTTTCGTTATCAATAGAATACTCTATTGGAAATTCATCTATCGTTTCCTGGTTCGGATTATTAGGAACCAACGTTTTTGCTTCTTCTAAAACTCTGTCTATATCTTCCTGAGAAACTTTTTGGTCAGCCCTAGAAATTGCCACAGCTCCCTTGCCATACTTTACCACAATATGGTATCCCCCTATATTGATAATGACATCTTTAATATGAGTATTGCTTTGCTTTTCCAAAAGATTTTTTAATTGGATAATCTCTGTTGTTGTTTTTTCCGGATTAATAACCATTCCTTTTCTTAATCCGCCGGAAGGAATACTTTGATATGCCAAAACATCTAATTCTTCTGAATCTGGTTTTTTAGAAACAACTATTCCCTTAATTTCTTTTGAACCTACATCAATAGCATTTATTAAAGTGTTTTTGGCCATAATTTTTTAATATATTTGTTTTCAATTGAAATTATCTCTTCTGTTTGTTTTTTTGTATTGTGTTCTTTTCCCAAAAGATGAAGAATCCCATGTATAAAGGCTCTGACCGATTCTTTTTTATAATCTTTTGATATTTTTTTAACGTAATCCTGGCAAATGAATATCTCTCCTAGAATTTTATCTGAAATATTACTAAAAGACAAAACATCGGTACAAGAATTTCTTTTTCTCCAAAAAAGATTTAATGATTTCATCTTTCTTGAATCCACAAAAACCAAAGAGATATCTCCTTTTGCTTTTTCTCCTTTTAAAACAATCTTATATATTTTTTCAAAGAGTTTTTTATCTATTCTTTTTTTAGTAAGGTTGGCAATTTCAAGCATTGTAGAGAAATACAAAAAGTTAACAAGATTATATTATCCTATCAAAAGTTTTAATGTAAAGCAAATGTCAAAAAATCGCCCATGCAATAACCTTGTATCTCTTAGAAAATGCTGATATGGGGGTGTAAATAAAAATTATCGATTGAGAATTTATTTACTGGTTTGCGTATCTATAACAATCATCTTTGGCTGTCTGGTCTTGTATTCTATCGCAAATGGATTGATCTCGTTTTGCAGCAGCTACTCCAATATAACAAGTCTCCTTCCATTGCTGATCTATTTTGTCGCAAACGGATAAATTCCCCTTTATACCCTTGATATAAGCAGCAGTATAATAACAGGTTTCTTTGTCTGGCTCTGACGCTTGATCGCATGAAGAGATATCTCTTTTAGCCATATTAACATATGCATAGCAATAATCTTTTGATCCCTCATCTATTGTTTTCTCGCAAATAGAGAAGTCTTCTTTATTGATAGCTATGAAAGTATAGCAGGGATCGCCTAGCCCTTCTGTTATTATGCGCCCACATATAGATGGATCTGTGCTGGTTTTGGCGATGGCGAGATAGCAGTAGTCTTTTTCGGCTTGAATCTTTATCTTATCGCAGGTAGACATTTTTGGATCAATAAGGCCAAGATTATAAAAACACTCATATCTTTCTTCCTGATTCATCTTTTGATCACAAATTTTTATTTCTGTGTCTATTTCATGGACTGAAAATTTGTCATCCCTTAATGCATAAATCACAATAAAAATTACGCCGACTAAAAGAACACTAAGAATTATTACAACCCACAATAATTTAATTTTCATAATATTTTATAAATTATCTCATTCTATCAAAAAATCGCTTTTTAAGCGATCTTTTGTAATTTATGAAATTTTTCCCATCTTCTCTTCTTTTTCGTGAATTCGCCTTAATTCATTTCTCCTTAAGGCTGCTTTGATTTTAGATGCCCTACTCAGAGGCCTTTTTCTATAAATAGAACCTTTGGCCTGTCTCATTATTCCGCTCTGTCTTAAATGCCTAAAAAATCTTCCAACTAATTGCTTGGAATTTTCCCTGTCTTTTCTTTCTATCGAAAGACCTGTTTTATTTTTTTCTTTTCCTTCCATAGTATATTTTAACTCTTTTTCTGACCTTTAATCTTCTGTTTTATCTTTTCTGCCGCTTTATCAAAAGATGCACTTATCTGCGTACCGTTGCTCATATCTCTGATTATTACTGACTTGCTCAAAACCTCTTCTTCTCCGATAATCACGGCAAATTTCACATTTAACTTATTAGCAATTTTTAACTGATTAGTCAATGAATCTTTCGATAATTGGGATTCTGTCAAAATATTCATTTTCCTTAAATCTTCCATCAGTTTTAATGTCTGGGTTTTTGCCTTATCTCCCAATTGGGCGATAAATATCTGAGGGGTTGCCTGTTGGATCTTGAATCCTGATTCTTTCATTAAAGCAATTACCCTTTCTACCCCCATTGCTCCCCCGCAGGCTGGAATATCTTTTTTCCCTATTAGCTTTAATAGGTCATCATATCTTCCTCCCCCGACTAAAGCATTTTGCCTTCCATCAGGTCCTGATTGGGAAACTATTTCAAATACTGTCTTGGTATAGTAGTCCAATCCCCTTACAAGATATGGGTTTAAGATATATGGAATTTCTAAATCATCAAGGTACTCCAAAACCCTCTTGAAATGATCTTTACATTCATCGCAAAGATGATCAAGAATCTGAGGAGCTTCAGAAATTACTTTCTGGCATTTTTCTTCTTTACAATCCAAAACTCTTAGGGGGTTGGTTTTTAATCTCTTTTTGCAAGTTGGACAGAGATTTCTTTCTTGAGACTTAAGATATCTTACCAACACTTTTTTATAGTAAGGGCGGCATTGGGAGTCCCCTATGCTGTTTATCTGCACTGCCAGATCTTTAATCTTTAAGTCCTTAAGTATATTGTAGAAAAGCCAGATTACCTCGATATCAGTAATTGGTCTTTTGGAGCCGAATGTCTCAAAATTCAATTGATGAAATTGCCTATATCTGCCTGCCTGGGGCTTTTCATACCTGAACACCGGGCCCATGGTATATAGTTTGACTGGATGGGGCCAGGCAATCATTCCGTTTTCAAAATATGATCTGGCTAGGCTTGGGGTAAATTCCGGTCTTAAGGCTAAAATCTCGTCTCCCTTTGTCTTTAAAACATACATTTGTTTTTCTACAATATCTGTTGCTTCTCCTGTCCCTTTGGCAAACAGTTGATAATCTTCAAGAATGGGCGTATCTATTCTTAAAAAGGAATAGAAGCTGGCATATTTTCTAGCTACTTCTTCTATTGCATCAAAATACACCTGCTCTTCTGGCAGAATATCTTTCATTCCTGTTGGAGATTGGAATTTAAAACTTGGCTGTTTCATATTATTGAGCTGTTTGGAAAAAATTTGAAGCAAAGGCTCCTCCGATAGAAAATCTTAGCGCTACTTTTCCGATAATAGTATTTCTTTTTATCGCTCCAAAATATCTGGAGTCGTATGAAGACGATCTATTATCTCCTAAAACAAAATATTCATCGCCTCCAAGTTCAATCGGCCCAGAATTAGATGTAACGGTGGTACTTGGAAGATATATATCTTCGTTTAGCGTGATCGTCTTGCTTTCTGTTTTGATTGTTATCTCTCCTGACTGAATTGAAACTGTTTCCCCGGGTAATCCAATAACTCTTTTGATGAATCTTTGCGAGGGATTCATCGGGCTCTTAAATACAATCACATCCCCCCTATCAGGGGTTTCAAATCTGTAACTGATTTCATTGATAATTAGGTAATCAAAATCCTGAAAATTAGGCTCCATACTTGCCCCCCTGACTATGAAGGGCTGGAAAACAAATTGCCTGATTGGTATTACAATCAGTAAGGCTATCGCTGCTATTTTTACTAGTTCCCAGATTACCTGAAAAAATTTATTCATATTTCTCTGTTATTATACCTCCTTTTGTATATTTAGCAATACCAATGATATAATACTTAATATGGATAAAAATACCTTTTTAATTGTTGGTTTAGGCAACCCAGGCAAGACATATGCCTGGTCCAGGCATAATATAGGGTTCATTATGACAGATTCTCTACAAAAAGAATTTGGTTTTTCTAATTGGAGCAAGAAAGAAAAACTGCGGGGAGAAATATCCCAAGGGATAATTTTGGATAAAAAGGTGATTCTTTTAAAACCACAAACATATATGAATAATTCCGGCCAATCAGTCAAAAAAACTCTTTCTTTCTATCAGATACCTATTGATAATCTTTTTGTAATAAATGATGATTTAGATCTGCTGTTCCCTTCTATAAAGATAGCTGAGGATAGGGGCTCTGCCGGACACAAAGGAGTGGAATCAATCATCCAGAGCTTAAAGACAAAAAACTTTACGAGATTAAGGATAGGAACAAAACCAAAAAGAT
>JAQTNP010000034.1 GCA_028713795.1 Minisyncoccota bacterium | reverse complement strand
GTATTGGATATTTTCATTAACTGCTATGGCAACATTAGCGGGCAGGGTCCATGGGGTAGTTGTCCAAACAAGTAAATTTAAATCTGGATACTTCAAAAATATCTTGTGCTTGTTTTTCTTTAATCTAAACTTTACAAAAATAGAGGGCTCTTTTATTGTTTTATATCCTTGCGCTACCTCATGAGAAGACAGAACCGTTCCGCATCGAGGACAATATGGCACTACTTTATGTCCCTGATATAATAATCCTTTGTCTGCTATTTGCTTGATAATCCACCAGACGCTTTCTATATATGAGGGGTCGTAGGTTATATATGGATTATCCATGTCTAGCCAATATCCAACCTTCTGGGTTAAATCCTTCCAATCATCCACATATTGCCAAACAGATTCCCTGCACTTTCTATTAAATTTATCTATCCCGTATTGCTCTATCTCTTTTTTAGAATGCAGGCCTAATTTTTTTTCTGCTTCTATTTCAACAGGCAAACCATGCGTATCCCAGCCGGCTTTTCGTTGAACCACAAAACCCTTCATAGTCTTATATCTGCAAATTAAATCCTTAAAAGATCTGGCGATTACGTGATGGATTCCTGGTTTTCCATTGGCTGTAGGGGGACCCTCATAGAAAACAAAATTTTTGCCTTTTTTGTATAGGGATTTTTTGAATGTATCGTCTTTTTTCCAATACTCTGCTATTTGTTTTTCTGATTCGAAGAAATTTATTGCCATATTATTACATTTTCTTTGGTGCGGAAATATTCATTAAATACAATGCTTCTTTTAAAACTATCCTGGTTGCTTTAATTAGATTCAGGCGAGCCCTAGTTAATTGTTTGTCTTCCCCTATCATCCTGCAATCCTGATACAATCTATGAAATATACTGGCTAATTCTAATACGTATTGGGGAAGTTTTTGAACTTGGTATGTTCTTGCCACGTCTTCTATTATGTCTGGGAATACAGCCAATTCTTTTAATAACTCCAGCTCTATGTTTTCTTTTAACAGCGCTGGGTTAAATCTACTACTGACTATGCCTGTCTTTTTTAATACGCTGCAGATTCTAGCATAGGCGTATTGAATGTAAAAGACCGGATTTGCTTCTGACCTCTGTTTAGCTAAATCAACATCAAAATTAACATGGGTATCCGCTCCCCTGGATAGAAAGAAATACTTTGCCGCGTCTGAGCCAACCATATCTAACAATTCATCCATAGTAATGTATGTTCCTGTCCTTTTGGACATCTTAATTACCTCTTTGTCTTTAATAACAGTCACAAATTGTAAAAGAATTATTTCCAATTGGTCTGGAAATCCAATAGCGCTAACTCCTGCTTTCAATCCGGCTACATCGCCGTAGTGATCAGCTCCCCAAATATTAATCACCTTATCAAATCCCCTTTCTTGGAATTTATTTAAATGATAGGCAATATCTGCAGCTAGGTATGTTGGTTGTCCATCTTTTTTAATCAAAACTCTGTCTCTTTCGTCACCAAAATCAGTACTCCTAAACCAAAATGCCTTATCTTTTAAATATGTATATCCTTTATCAGTCAAAATATTGATAATCTGTTTAATTTTACCTGATCTGTGCAGTTCTTCTTCAAAAAACCATTTATCATATTTAATATTCATCCTGTCCGTAGTTTTCCTTATATATCTATCAATAATCATTTTGGCTGCAAGCTTGCCAGCCTTATCAGGATCTTTCTCTTCATTTTCTTTATGTAATTCCTCAATATACTCTCCTTTGTATTCAGATAATTCATCTTTTAATACAGAATGCCCAAGGATAGCTATCTGATTGCCAGAATTGTTCACATAGTATTCCTTCTGGGAAATAAATCCCGATTTTTGCAAGATATTGGCCAAGCAATCTCCGAATGGCCCGCCTCTGGCATTTCCTACTGTCAAAGGACCAGTTGGATTGGCGGAAATGAATTCTACTTGAACTTTCTTTCTTTTGCCAAACAAAGAATCGCCGTATCTGTTTTTCTTTCTTAATATTTCTTTTAATTCCTTAAAATATATATCTTTACAAAGACGGAAATTGATAAAACCATTGATTGATTCTATTTTTTCAAACATCTGATATTCTTTATCTGTTTCTAAAAATACCTCAACAAGATTATTTGCCAAAGCAACTGGATTGATCTTGAACTGGGCAGAAAGCAAAAAAGAAAGGTTGGTAGAGAAATCCCCGTGCTCTTTGGTTTCCGGTCTTGTTATCAGTATTTTTGAGTAGTCAAACTCAGGGAAAATACCATCTTTTTGGCCTTTTTGCAGGGCCACTATAACAAATTGTCTGACTTTTTCCTTTATCATATTCGTTATTCATTTTAATTGCTTTAGCTGTTTTTGTCTATTTTTATGCTAATATGAAGCTATGACCTTGGCAGATAACAAACAGGCGTTTTTTGACTATGAAATCCTAGAAAAGTTCGAGGCCGGCTTAATATTGCACGGATTTGAGGTAAAATCAATCAGGTCAGGAAGAGCTAGTCTGCGCGCTTCTTTTGTGTTTTTTAAACAAGGAGAACCGTATCTTAACAATGCCAGTATTCCCAGCTATCAGTCATTGAATACGCCAAAAGACTATGATCCCAATAGATCTAGAAAAATACTTTTAAACAAAAAGGAGGTTATTAATCTATCCAATGCGGTACAGGAAAAAGGATTGACATTAATACCCTTGAGGTTGTATACTAAGGGGGATAAAATAAAGGTAGAAGTGGCTCTGGCTAAGGGAAAAAAGAAGTTTGATAAAAGAGAAAGCATTAAAAGAAAAGATACAGATAGAGAAATAGCCAGGAACATTAAAAGAAGGGGGTGATCGGTTTCGACAGCGTACCTTGTCAAAATATGCAGAACCAGCTTTCTGGGTGCTGGCTAAACAATCAGAACAGCAACTAAGTGATAACTTTTTTGCAACCCCCGCTTACGCTTTGGCGTAAGCGTGTCTGATTAGCATTGTCTAATTAGGCCATCCGCCTGCTGATTCCTGATAGGCAGATACGGGTACTATACTTCAGGATAGATAGTGTTTGCTCCCCTAGCAGATGCTATTGAAAATTCAAGGGAAGAAATATGGCTTTTTGCCAGCTTTAAAACTATATTTCTATACAAACTGGATATTTCTGTAGATGTATTTTGGTAAATACGTTGGATCCGGGTTCAATTCCCGGCACCTCCACTAAGATAATTAAATAGAATAATATTTTTAAAAGAGTAATAGCAAACAACCAAATAAGGGCTGATCAAATGAGATTAGTAGACGAACAAGGCCAGCAATTGGGAGTTTTTTCTAAAGAAAAGGCCTTGGAGATGGCAAAAGAACAAGGGTTAGATTTAATCCTTGTTACTGAAAAAACTAATCCTGTGATTTGCAAGCTGATTGATTACGGAAAATACCTGTATCAGTTAAAGAAGAGCGAAAAGAAAACAAAAACTAGCCAAGTTAAAGGAATTAGGTTAAACTTCAATATTTCCCTGCACGATATGGAAACAAAAGCCAAGCAATCTAAGAAATTTCTAGAAGACGGGGACAGGGTAAGGGTAGAAATGATCTTAAGGGGCAGACAAAAAGCATTTAATGACCTGGCTGCGGAAAAAACAAATAAATTCGTAGAAATACTTTCTTCATATACTTCAATAGAAACAGACCAGCCATTAAAGAAAGAGCCCAGAGGGCTATCATTAATTATTAAAAAAGGAAAAAATGAAATCAAAAACGAGACACTCCCTGACCAAAAGGTTCAAGATAACTAAGAATGGAAAAATTCTTCGCAGAGCTACTGGCCAAGACCATTTCAGGGCAAAAAAGACAGGGAACCAGATAAGAAGGAAAAGAAAATGGGTCGAGCTAAATCCTTCGGAAGCAAAAGTAGTAAAGAAATCCTTGAAGTTTTTACCAATTAAACAGAAATAATAGCATGACAAGAGTAAAAAGAGGCGTAGGCGCTAATAAAAAAAGAAAAAACCTTCTATCTCAAACAAAAGGATACAAATGGGGAAGAAAGAATAAGTTTGCTACGGCCAAGGAAGCATATATGAAAGCCAAAACATATGCTTATAGAGATAGAAGAGCTAAAAAAAGAGTTAGAAGAAGTCTCTGGCAAATTCAGATAAATGCTGCTTGCAGATTGAATGGGACTACTTACAGCAAATTCATTAATGCTCTTACCAAGAGTAAGGTAGCAATAGATAGAAAAATACTAGCTAAAGTAATTAATGAAAAACCTGAAGCATTCCAAGAAATATTAAAAACTGTAGGAATAAAGTAAATCAGAAATCGCCCAAGTGAGGGCGATTTTTGGTTTATCTTCTAATTATATACCCATTTGCTCTTCTTAAAACTCTTTTAGCATTAATATGTGCCATCGCATCTAATGCTTGTTTGTAAGGAAGCCAGATAAAATCCAGATGTTCTGAAGATATTTTCACGCTTTTAGTTCTAGATTCTGCGATATAGAAAGCAACTGTTTTAAAAATAGTTTTTCCTTCTTTTTGAAAATAGTATTTGATTGAATTCCTGAATTTAGGAAATATGTTCAAGTTGTTAATTCCTGTTTCTTCCCTAACTTCTCTGATAATAGTATCTTGCTCCGTTTCCCCTTTCTCGATATGTCCTTTAGGAAAATCCCAATATTTTTTGCTCTTTTTAGAAAGACCGGGATATAAAAGAAGCAGATATTCTATCTGCTTTCCTCTATGCATTACTACTGCTCCTGCTGATCTTTCTTTTGGCATATTATTCTTCAATAATCGTAATAGCTGAAACAGGACAAGAGCCCTGGGCCGTCTTAATATTTTCTTCGCTTTCATTCTCCCATCCTTCTTTTACAAATGACTTGCCGTCTCTTAATTCAAAGGCTTTCGGAGCAAACGCTTCGCAGCTACCGCAGCCGATACATAGGTTCTGATCTACTTTCACTTCTTTTATCTTCATTTTTTTGTTTTTTCTTTTAATCTTACCAATAATTTTTCAATATTCAAGGCATTGACTATATTTTTCTTCTCTGCCCAGCCGCGCCTAGCCTGGATTATCCCAAAACCAATATTGTCTAATTGCTCTATCTGGTGAGCGTCAGAATTGATAATCATCGTGATTCCCAATTCTTTTGCTTTCCTAATATTAGTATCTTTTAAGTCTAACCTGTCTGGGCAGGAATTAATTTCTAAGATTGTTTTTGTCTTTTTAGCAACATAAAGAATTTGCTCCAAATCAATATTATATTCGTCTCTTCTCTTGATTATCCTTCCTGTCGGATGAGAGATTATGCTGATGTATGGATTCTGCATTGCTTTAATTAATCTCTGGGTATTTTCTGATTCTTTCATCTTGAATCCTGAATGTATTCCTCCGATAGCATAATCTAATTTAGACAAAACCTTGTCTGATATATCCAGGCTTCCATCTTTTAAAATATTTGCTTCCGCTCCTTTTAATAATCTAAATTTAATTCTCTTTTTAGACAGTGACTTGTTAATCCTATCAATTTCCCTAATCTGTAAAAGTATGTCTTTCTCTTCCAAGCCATTTTCTATCCTCAATGATTTAGTATGATCTGATATCCCCAAATATTGATATCCTCTTTTAATCCCTTCTTTTGCCAATTCTTCTAAGGAATTCTTTCCTCCATTCCAAGCAGAGTGGCAATGCAAATCTCCTTTTATATCTTTTTCCTGAATCAATTTGGGAAGCTTTTGTTTAATTCCTGCCTCTATTTCTCCCTTATCTTCCCTTAATTCCGGACTTATCCAGCCTAGTCCCAATGTTTTGTATATTTTTTCTTCTTTTCCTGCTTCTATCATCTTGGATCCTTTAAATAGCCGGTATTCGTTCATTTTCATCCCCTTATCTATCGCATTCTTTCTCATGGCAATATTATGTT
>JAQTNP010000033.1 GCA_028713795.1 Minisyncoccota bacterium | reverse complement strand
ACAGAGATAACTTCAACAGAAGCAAAAGATGTATGCCTTAATTGCTGAGCCGAGAATGGAGAAATGCGGACTAAGCGATGTACTCCCTGTTCTCTTTTTAAAAATCCGTAAGCAAACTTTCCAGAGATTTCCAGTATTGCTTCTTTAATCCCTGTTTTCCCATCAGAACTTGATTCTCCAAAATCCTGATCAATAATTTTACTCTTCCAACCCTTTTTGGAAACATATCTTTGATACATTCTTAAAAGCATTCCTGCCCAATCCTGGGCATCTCTTCCTCCGGCGCCTGAATTAATCTCTAAAATTGCATCTGACTTGTCATATGGCCCGGAAAGAAACAAAACTTTTTCTTCCTGAGTTATCTTCTTATGCAAATCATTGAATTTCTCTTCCAATTCCTGATAAAAGGAAAAATCCTGATTTGTCAGCTTGTGCAATTCAATATAGTCAGAGATTTCTTTTTCTAATAATTCTATCTTTTTGATTGTTCCTTCCAGATCAAAGAATTTCTTTGACAATTCTGCCTGCAATTTCAAATCTTCCCAGGTTCTGCCTGATTCAAGATCTTTTTTTAATTCTTTAACCTCAATTTTCTTGCTGGCAAGGTCAAAGACAGTCAATTAATTTTTCAAACCGTTCTTTGAGTTCTTGTATTTTTGCTGTATCTGGCATATTTTTAGGAAAAGTCCGAGCCGATGGTCGGACTTGAACCGACAACCTATCGCTTACGAAGCGATTGCTCTGCCATTGAGCTACATCGGCAGATTATTGCCTTTATTATATCTAAAATATTCTGTTTTGCAACAAAGAGGGCTGGCAAAAACACCAGCCACTCTGCGATTCGGAGTTGTACCTACCTGGATCGAAACCCGCGTCTTTCCTGCTGGCTGATCCTCCTGGATAGGCGCCGGGCAAGCTCTTCAAGCGACCTCAGCTCTCTGAGGTCTTGAGATGAAACTGGGCAATCGCCTCCCAATTCCTTCTTCAAGCGATTAACTGCTTCTTCCGCCCTGTCTGCGCTGATTCCTATAATCAGCGTATCCTCATCCTCTCCTGGCAGATATTGCTCCAGGACCCTCTCGATAGTTACTTGTATGTCTTTTAGCGACTTCATCGATCCTCCTCTTTCTCCGAATCCTAAGGTACAATCTTCTAAATTACCATAAATAACACATTTGTCAAAATAAAAAAGACCGCTTGAGCGGGTGAGCGGAATCGAACCGCCACATTCTCCTTGGGAAGGAGACGCTCTGCCACTAAGCCACACCCGCAGTATTATCGGCCAAACATACTATTAAAGAAATCTTTCAATGTATCAAGAAAGCTTGCTTTGGCATTAACAGCAATTTCTTCTTCCTGATGTTCGTTTCCTAGGATTACAACTACCTCCTCCCCTGCTTTTTTATACATCCCCTCCTCTCTCATAATATTCTCCGCATATTCCTGCTGTGATGTTTCATAGAACATTTTATTCAATTCGGCATTCTTCTCTGCCAGCTTGACCACTTCTGTATTTAAATCAACCAATTGGGCCTTCATATCCTGTTTCTTTAAGAATAGCCTTACATTACCGACTATAAGAAAAAGGATTATGGAAACATTAACACAGACAATCAAGGCAATGGATACTATTGAATCCCAGTCATGGTTTCCAATTTTTCTTTTTTTTGGTATCATATTGGTATGAAGAAAATGAAATCAAAAGATGTGATGAGAACTGTCTGGATTGTAATAGTGTTTTTGGTAGTGATTTCTATGATTATCCTGACGCTTTCTCCTCTGTTTAGATAATATCCCGTATATCTATTAAAATCAACTGTCAATAATCAACAGGTTTAATCTGTCTTTATTATATCCCAGAATACCTCTGGAGGAATTGAAACCTGCCCCCTCTCCTTTAATTTCTTCTTTCCTTTCTTCTGTTTTTCTAGAAGCTTTCTTTTTCTGGTATAGTCACCTCCGTATAATGGAGCAGTAACGTCTTTTCTTTTAGCCCTAATGGTTCTTCTGCAAATTACCCTTCCTTCGCATTGGATTTGAATTGGCAATTCAAATAATTGAGACGGCAAAACCTTTTCTAATTTCTCAGCTATTTTTTTGGCCTCCTGCATGGATATGTTCCTTGGAACAATTTTAGAAATCGTTTCTTCTGTTTTCCCAAGAATCAAAATCTCTAATTTTACCAAATCAGATTTCTTCCACCCTATTATCCTATAGTCCATAGAGGCATATCCCTGGCTTACGCTTTTTAAAGTATCATAGAATCCAATTATTATCTCTCTTAAGGGCATTTTGGCTTGAATAATCAATCTCTCTGGACTTAAAACATTGGTAGTTGATTCTCTTCCAGCAATCATTTTTAATATCTGGTTTAAAAAGCTTGTCGGGGTGATAATCTTTAATTCCACATACTGCTCATATATTTCTTGTATTTCAGAATAATGGGGCCAATCCTTGGAACTATAGATAATTTCTTCTTTTCCATTCTTGCCTATTATCTTATACGAAACAGATGGAGAAGATATTATTAAATCTAGATTGAATTCTCTTCTTAATCTTTCTGTTGTAATTTCTGCGTGCAAAAGCCCCAAAAATCCACACCTGAATCCTTTTCCCAGGACAGATTTGGATTCGGGTTCAAATGATAGAGACGAATCATTCAGCTTGAGGCGCATTAAAGAATCCCTTAAGGCTGGCCAATCATTAGCATCTCTGGGAAAAATGCTGGTAAAAACTGCTTGCTGCGCTTCCCTGTATCCGGGCAATGGTTCTACTTTTTTATCAGGATTATAGTTAGTAATTGTTTCGCCGATTCTAACCAAACTGGGATCCTTGATCCCTAGGGCCACATACCCTATCTCTCCATCTTCAAGTTTTTGCTTGGCAATGAGCTGAGGAGAAAACCAGCCAACCTCTTTGGCTTTTACCTTCATATTCTGCCTTATTAAAAATAAATTGTCCTGCATCTTAAGTTCTCCCTGAAATATCCTGACATAGGCAATGACTCCCAGAAATGAATCATATTTTGAATCAAAAATTAAGGCTTTCAATATTTCTGATTCTTGTTTTTCAGGAGGAGGAATTTGTTTAATTACTTCTTTAACTATTAAATCAATATTCTGTCCTGTTTTTGCAGAAATCTTTAATATATCCTTTTCTTCGACTGGCAGAATCTCCTTAATCTCTGATACCGCCTCTTCTATTCTTGCCTGAGGCATATCAATTTTATTAATCACGGGGATTATCTTCAAATTTTCTTTTTGAGCTAATTCTAAGTTAGCCAATGTCTGGGCCTGAACCCCTGTAGCTGCATCAATTAAAAGAATAGCTCCTTCAACAGCAGCCAAGCTTCTGGAAACTTCGTAAGAAAAATCAACATGGCCGGGAGTATCAATGAGATTAAGGATGTATTGTTTTCCGGATTCATCTGTATAGTCCATTCTGACAGGATGCATTTTGATAGTAATCCCCTTCTCATATTCTAAATCCATGGAGTCCAGAAACTGGGGTCTTAATTTTGCCTTCTCTATAGTATGAGTCAATTCTAAAAGACGATCTGCCAATGTAGATTTTCCGTGATCTATGTGGGCGATAATACTGAAGTTCCTAATTCTTTTTTCCATATTTTAATCCAATCGTATGAAGAAAAATCTTTAACTCCTTTATCCTCAAAGCAATACCCATGAAAAGAAAAACGGCTATCCCTGCTACGGTTGTAATGATTGCCTGAATTAATACGCCACGAGCAGTCAAAACATTAATGCTTTCTCCGATCAAAGACATGCAAATATACATAATGCCAACCATGACAAAACTGGCTATTAATATCTTTTTAGCTGATTCCCATACTTCATCAAGTGGAAGATTTTTTACTTTCCTGGTTAGAAGATATAGTAAAAATACAAACTGTAAAAGTCCAGTAATAGTAATAGACAATGGCAACCCTATCACTCCAATACTGGGTATGTCTTCTAGGCTCAGTAGTCCTGCGAAAAATTTTGAAAAGAAATTAGAAAAACTAAATGCCCAAGTTAAGAGCCAGGCCAAACCAACATTTATCCCCAAGGCCATAGCGCTGTTAAAAAACGGCGTTTTGGTGTCTTTGACAGCAAAAAACATCCTTTGGAAAAACGGAATTAAGGTATACGTGAATATTCCCAAGCTGAATAATCCCAGGCAAGCAGCTGTTAACCTAGTGTCTATCCAATCAAACTTGCCAGTCCCCAATACTATTCTGACTACTGGGCCCCTCAAAAGAAATAGGGCCAAGCTTATCGGAATCACAAAAAATAATGTCTGTCTGAATGTTGATGAAAAGCTTTGATAGAATTTATCCTTTTCTCCTTTTGCCCAGAATCTGGCTAGAAAAGGATAGGCGGCTACAGCAAAAGATCCTCCGATTATGCTTATCGGAAAAGATCTAAGATTCTCAGAAAAACTAAAAATGGAGATATTTCCAACTCCAATCAAAGAAGCAATGGATGTTACGATAATTAGATTAAAATGAGATGCAATGGCGCTAAAAGTTCTTGGAATCATGAGCCAGAATATCTTTCTTAATCCTTGGGATTTTAAATTGAATATTGGCCTGTATCTAAATCCGCTGGTAATGGCTGAAGGGAGCTGAACAAACCAATGCAGAAAGGCCCCCAATACAACTCCGAAGGCAAGCCCCTTCAACCCAAAGATTGGCAAAAAGAAAAATATTCCAAAGATTATTCCCAGATTGTAGAATATCGGAGCGATGGCAAAAGAAATAAATCTGTTGAAATATTGCAAAATACTGGAAAATATATTTGATATGCCAAAAAATATAGGACTCAGGAATAAAATTCTTGTTAACCCTACTGCCTGAGCCATATTATCAGGGGTAAATCCAGGAACAATCAATTTTATCAATTGTGGGGTAAAAATGAATAAAAGACCGCAAATAATAATTGAGAAAACCAAGAACACATTCAATAGATTATTTGTAAGATCCCAGGCCTTTCTTTCTTCTTTAATGTAATGCTCAGAAAAAATTGGCATAAATGCCGCTATTATTCCTCCGGATATCAAAATTGCAAAAACAAGATTGGGAATTCTGAAAGCTGCGTAATATATGTCTAATTCCTGGCTTGCCCCGAATTTTCCGGCTAATAATCTGTCTCTTAAAAAGCCTAGCAGTCCGCTGGCAATGCTGGAAATAGACAGAATAATTGCTGCCGAAGTTATACTTTTTGAAGTCTTTCCTAGAACTTTTTTAATCATTAACTTTCCTTAATATAATTATTGGTGTCTGCTGTTCTCCTTGGCCTGAAGGATTATCTTTCAATATTTCTAACATTAATTTCTTTTTATCCTTTAATCCATCGCTTGTTCCTAATATATTTCCTCCTAAATCATTTACGTCTGCAACAATATTTTCAAATCTATATTTCTCCTTAATCCTCTGACACCATTCATCGCATTTTTCCGGACCCAATATCCCCATTTCGGAATATTCTTTGAATGCTTCTCCATAAAAACCATCTAATTCATTAACTTGGTTTCCTGCAATTTTGTAAAACACTCCCCTCTTTCCTATTATTTTTCCTAAAGTTCCCAAAAATCCTGCTAAAAATATTCTTGGAAGGCCGGCCATATTAATGGCCACCTGCATTTTTAAGGGATTCCCGACAGAAAATCCATAGGGAGTTTTTGTCACAAATTTTGAAAGAAATTTTGCCCAAAAACCAACTTTAAGATCTTTCTTGTAAATCACTCTATTCTGAACTAAAGAAACTATTTTTTGAGAAAAAGAAACTATATCCGTTTCTTTAATGTTCCCAACAATATATCTTTCTATAATTTCATCTATGCTTTCTTTTGGCTGGATAAAATGGGTTTTTATAGCAAATCTCTGCCAAATTCCCTGGCTTGTCGAAATCTCAAGATCCTTCTCCTTATTAAAGGTTAATTCCATAATTATCATTCATTCTAATCATATTTTGGCACATATTCAATGGCCAATAAAAAACGGCTTAAATCCGTAAAAGAAACGGGTGGGGCG
>JAQTNP010000032.1 GCA_028713795.1 Minisyncoccota bacterium | reverse complement strand
AAGAAAACGCAGCCAAGAACGCTTTAGAACAAAAAAATTGGCATTAAAATATAATTAAAAATATGTTGATAATAAGATTTTTAAGAACAGGAAAGAAACACCAGCCATCTTTTAAGATTGTTGTAGTCCAAAAGGAAAAATCTGCCAAGGCAGGCAGCTTTCTTGAGGATTTGGGATTTTTTAATCCTTTATTGGATAAAGTCAATCTCAAGAAAGAAAGGATTCTTTATTGGATTTCCAAAGGAGCTAGCGTTTCAGATACGGCCAGAAATCTTTTGATAAAGAATGGGGTTATCAAGGGTAAAAAGGTTGCCAAGAATAAGCTGCCAAAGAAAAAAGAAGAAGTAGCTAAAGCAGCCCCTGCCCCAGAAGCCCCAAAAGAGGAAGCTAAAACTGAGCCAGAAACTCCTGTTGACACCCAGAATAGTGCAGAGTAAAATTTAAATTAGAACTTCTTGTAAGAAAGATATGATAAAGGTCGGTTCGAGCATTAAAAATTCATAAATAATAAAGTGTTTGGAAAGAAAAATATGGCTACCGAGAAAGATTTAGATTTTCTAAAGTTTATCGTTGAATCAATAGTAGAGCATCCTGAAGAAATGAAGATTGACAGGAAGGTTGATGAGATGGGCGTCCTTCTAACCTTAAAGGTTCATAAAGACGACATGGGTCAATTGATTGGAAGACAGGGATCTACCATTAGAGCGGTAAGGACCTTGTTAAGAATAATTGGCCTTAAGAATCATGCCAGAGTCAATTTGAGAATAGAAGAGCCAGAAGGAGGAAGAGGTCCGGCAGCCCCTGTTGAAAGAAAAGGATTAGATGAAGATTTAAATCTATAATACAAAAAGAGTGCCGGGCTTCTAAAAGCCCGGTGCTTTTTTATCAAAAAAATGCAATTTGATATTATTACAATATTTCCCGAGATATTTTCTTCATACTTTTCAGAAAGCATTATCAAAAGAGCTTTAAAAAAGAACCTTATTAAGATTAAAATCCACAATTTAAGGGATTTTACTCAGGATAAGAGGAAAACAGTTGATGATAGGCCTTATGGCGGGGGACCGGGAATGATTTTGATGCTGGAGCCAATAGTAAAAGCAATTAAAAAGATAGTTAAAAAGAAGAAAAGGAAAATTGTTGTTTTATCTGCAAAAGGAAAACTGTTTGATCAGAAAATGGCAAAAGAATTTTCCAAATTAGACCAATTGGTTTTAATTTCCGGGCACTATGAGGGAATAGATGAAAGGATTGTAGAAAATATTGCAGATATGGAGGTATCAATCGGCAGCTATGTCTTAACAGGAGGGGAAGTACCTTGCATGGCAATAGTTGATGCCGTAGCCAGATTGATACCTGGAGTGATAAATGAGGAATCGCTCAAGGAAGAATCATTTTCTGAAAAGAATAATATTGAATATCCTCAATATACAAGGCCTGCGGTATTTGATATTTCAAAGATTAAAAACTTTCCAATTAAATCAAAGAAAAAATATTGGAAGGTTCCCAATGTATTGCTGTCAGGGAATCATAGAGAGATAGGGGAGTGGAAGCAATCAAAGCGTTGAAATATATTGCCTGATATGTTAAAAGTAGTGTATGGGTAGATGGCGGAGTGGACTAACGCACGGGACTGTAAATCCCGCGGCCGTTTGGCCTTCGGGGGTTCGAATCCCTCTCTACCCACACCAGGCCAGAATAGCTCAGTTGGTAGAGCATCCCCATGGTAAGGGGAAGGTCGCGAGTTCGACTCTCGCTTCTGGCTCATAATTAAATATATTTAATATGGCGACAACAAAGAAGAAAAGACCAAAAATGAAGCTTCAATGCGAAGTATGCAAGAAAGTCAATTATCATACTAATAAAACACAAGAAATGATAGTTGCCGGAACAAAAATGTCTTTAAAGAAATTTTGTAAATCTTGCAGGAAACACACAGTTCACAAAGAAGGGAAGAAATAGGTGTTCTTTGACAACCCAAGAAACAAGCTGATATAATAGAATCAAGGAGTTTTTATGTGATTCGTTATACCAGTTCGATGAATACCAAAAGAGACAGATATTCTAAAGCGATTATTTTAAGAAAAAATGGATACTCTCTTTTAGAGATATCTAAAATTATTAACATTGCGAAAAGCACTGCCTCCGTTTGGCTTAAAGACGCCGAAATATCAAAAAAGGGTATAGAAAGATTGGCAAGCAGAAAAATTCTTGGAAAGGCTAGGTCAGAAGAAACGAGAAGAAAACGCAGAGAGGCCTTGGAGGAGATCATAGATTACAGGACTGATAAAATAATCAAAGGAGTATCGTTTAATAATTGCCAGAAGAAAGTTTTGTGTGCATTATTATATATGTGTGAAGGTACCAAGAATATTGGTGGCGGACTGCATTTCGTGAATTCTGATATAGCCCTAGTAAAGACATTTTTAAGCCTATTTAGATTAGCATTTGATCTGAACGAAAAAAAATTTAGAGTTTGCTTGCATTTACATGAATATCATGATCCTAAAAAGCAAATTAAATATTGGTCAGAACAAATATCAATACCTCAATCTCAATTTGTAAAACCTTATCTTAAACCACATACGGCAAAAAGAATTAAGGATAATTATCCTGGATGTGCTAATATTGCTTATCATGACTCTACTCTGGCCAAAGAATTATTATCAATTGCTAAAAAGACATTAAATTTATATAAATAGGGGCGTCGGTTAATTGGCAAACCACTTCTCTCCAAAAGAAGAATACTACAGGTTCGAGGCCTGTCGCCCCTGCAGCCGAAAGTTAAGCCGTCCAAAAGACGGTTTTAATCTTGAAACGAAAGCCTATTATTTTTAATGAATAAAAAGTCAAGTTGTATGTCAGATGATTGCTTGATATAATACAAATTATTCTATTATCATGATGTCGCAATCGAAAAAAAATATTTATAGTCAAGAAAAGAAATATTGTTTGCAAAATCTACACAATAGAGATAAAAAAGATTTACCAAAATTCTCTTACGGGGAAGAATTTTTTATAGAAAAGACTAGCAATCCAGAAAAAACGCTTCTCGAATTTAGTAAAAGCTGGATGGATAATCCGTGGAAATATTTAGATCTTAAAAATTTTAAATTACCAAAGATTTCTTACGAGAATAATATAATATCATTTCCAAGCATATTAAATGGTAAAGAAGATAAAGCAGTTTTTTGTTTATCTTTTCCTCCAAAGATTAGAACGAATAAAGAAATATCAGCTATAATAGTTCCTCATTGGAATGCAGTAAAAAGCAAATGTTTGCTTGGCACCAATCTAGTTCGTGGACTATTTCTTCCTATATCAACTGCTATATATTTTCCTGAGCATGGGAAATTAACTATGGATAAGACAAGGACACAATATGAAATTATTGGTCCTAATATTGGTTTAACATTATTTCGATTTTGGCAGGATATTTTAAATTTAAAATATTTGTCTTTTTATCTTAAAAATAATCTAAAATTTAAAAAAATTGGTTATTGGTCTTTTAGCCTTGGTAGCCCTAGGGCCATGGTTGCTAGTTTATTTCCTGAGGTTCCGATAGATTTTCTTATGATGCATTTTTTAGCAGATAGTTTTACAGAGTCTCTTATGAAAGGCCTTGGAACTCAAGAAATAGCTGAAGTTATCAAGCCAAATATTGATTATCATAAGCTAGAAGAGATATGGAGGCCACTGGATCCAGGATCATATATTAAACATATGAATAAATTGCCAAAAAACACTAGGTTAGTCCAAGGGAAATATGATTTAGTTTTTGGTATAGAAAATACCCTCAGAATTAATCAAAAAATTAAAAAATATCTACCATCCGTAGAACTAGAAGAAGGCGAATTTGGTCATTTAGGAATTATTAAATTTAATAAAAATATTCCAATAATGATTCGGGATAGCAAATTTATGAAAAAGATTTTAGAAATTTAGTTCTGTATTATTTAGTATAAGCTTGAATTAGAAATATGGATATTTTCTTGTTTTGTTAGTATAGCGGTTCGAATAATATCCACTAGCCCCTGCAGCCGAAAGTTAAGCCGTCCAAAAGACGGTTTTTGGTTTGGGGAGAGGGGATTTGGGGGTTTATAGACATGGAAGTCAAGCGATATTTTTGATAGAATAAAGTATCAAATAAAATAATATTTATGGAAACACTATTTTCTTGGGATACATACGACACAATCAACACATTGGATCACATTTTTAATTGGATATTTACATTTTTATTTTTAGTGACAATAACGTTTATTATTTTCTTATTAATTTATTTTATAATATGTAAAATCAAGAAACGAAAATTCTTCGATGGAATAATAAAGGAATTGTGCGCTTGGCTTGCCGGCCCAATAATTATGTTTTTGATAATACTATTGATTACTCGTTTCATAAATATCAATGATAACTTAGAAGCTTTAATTGCAAGAGGTATCTCCTCTATAGCCGGTGGAGTGATTATGATCATTCTAGGTAAAAAGTTGAATGTCCTTACTACAAAACATAAGTTTTTCTTAGTCGGAATAATATTTTATTGGTTAATATTTATGGTTTGTTTTACTCCGATGATTTTAAGAGCTGTTTATGAGAAACAATCTTTAGATATAGAATCAAATATACAATCAAAAGACTTAACTCCGGGAGAATTACCTAATTGGAGCTCAGACGACATAATGTAATATTGAAACTTATTTCTAATATCGTTCACTAGCCCCTGCAACGGAAAGTCAAGCCGTCCAAAAGACGGTTTTTGGTTTGGGGAGATGATAAATTAAGTTTTATATTACAAGAAGTAAAGAGGTTGACTAATAGATAGAAAAGATTAGGATAAAAATTAAGCGATCGTCCTATCACGAGAAAGAGGAGGTGAAGCGATGCGGGTCAAGATCGTCTACGACAAAGGTCATGCCCCTCGTGGTTGTGAGTGGTATGACATTCTCCAGCATATTCATATGGCCCTGAGAGATTCGGGCTGGCTGGATCGATTGGAGGAGAATACCTTCTACGCAGCGGAGGCTGTAGAAGGGATCACCTCCGGTCCTCACGTCCTCGTATTTGTGGAGATGCACCTTAGGTATGTGTTTCCACTCACCAGCGAGGTGCAGGAAGATATCCGTGCTCTTCGGGAGCAAATCAGTCTTGCTCTTCAATACGGAGTCACGGAGTTCTCCATACGCCTCGTTCTGGTTCCGAGGAACCGCTGGATCTGAGCTCTTTGGATGGGTCTTGCACCGTACCCCAGAACGGTGTTTTTTACTTTTATATTCGATGTTTTAATATTTATAATCTTTGTGAAAAAATAATAGCGAATAGCGTAGACAAGTACTAATCTAAAGTATAGCTAGGAATCAAAACATTTTTCTCTATATTTTCAAAATAAGTTCTAATAACATTCACTAGCCCCTGCAGAAAATTAAATCACCTTTAAAAAGAGGAGATTTTTTGATAGAATAAATTGTATGATGTTCCATCAACGCATGCTTCGCATGAAAAATATAAAAATCCCTATAGGGTATGCTATCTTTATCCCCCTGATTTTAATATCCTTCATATCTTTAGGTTATTTTATCCTTTCTAATCTCAGCCTGAATAAATATATAGTTTCTCTTGAGGGGAAATTAGCTTATTATACTTTGACCACTGATAAGCTGATAGCAAAGGTTAAAGATCTAAGTCAGAATCTTTCTGACAGGACTGTTCAGAGAGATTTATATCAGCAAAGATACAATGAAGAAAAAAATAGAATGGATAATTTAAGTTATCAGATAATAGATATAAAAGATACAGTGGGGGACCTAGAAAAACTTAATCAAATAGATGAAGAGTTATTAATGAAATATTCCAAAATATATTTCTTAAACGAAAATTATTCTCCCGAATCATTGATAAAGATACCATCTGAATATACATATAATACCAATAAAGAATATGCGTTTCATTCAAAAGCATGGTTTTTCCTGAAAACAATGCTTTCAGATGCTTCTGCCTCCAGCACTGATCTGAAGATAATTTCAGCTTACCGCTCTTTTTATACCCAAGGGGAAGTAAAGTCAGGATATAATATGATTTATGGGACCGGGGCTAATAAATTTTCTGCCGATCAGGGATATTCAGAGCATCAATT
>JAQTNP010000031.1 GCA_028713795.1 Minisyncoccota bacterium | reverse complement strand
AAGCTCCGGCAAAAAAGAAAACTAAAAAAGCAAAAACCAAAAAAGAAGAATAATTAATATTAAGAATATATGTCTATTCTAATTCTGATCCCGATAGCATTGGCAGTTGTAGATCTTTTTTTCGTTTTCTACGTTTTCAATAAGATAAAGAGAAGCGAAAAAGGAGAAGGAAAAGCATTGGAGATCGCCAAGGCGATACAAGATGGGGCTAAGGCATTCTTGATAAGAGAATTTAAGACAATGGCCCTTGTTTTTATCCTAGTTGCTATTGTTTTAGGACTTATTCAGAAAACATATCTGGCTCCCCTAATGTTTCTTTTTGGAGCAGTCATATCCAGCTTGACTGGATATCTTGGAATGATGGTTTCTACAATGGCTAATGTAAAAACAGCCCATAAGGCGCAGAAGAATTTTGCAGAAAGCTTCAATATTTCAATCTGGGGAGGAGAAGTAATGGGATTTTTAGTAGTTGGTCTAGGCCTTCTGGGAATAATCCTGGCTTGGGGAATATTTACAGGATTTAAGAATGCAGAGCTTTTAATTAATTATGCTTTTGGCGCATCTTTCGTAGCCCTGTTTATGAGAGTGGGAGGCGGAATATTTACCAAGAGCGCTGATGTAGGAGCTGACCTAGTGGGAAAAACAGAGTTAGGCATTCCCGAAGACGATCCCAGAAATCCAGCAGTAATTGCTGATAATGTAGGAGACAATGTTGGTGATATTGCCGGAATGGGATCTGATCTGTTTGAATCATATGTTTCTTCTATTGCTGCAGCAATGGTGATAGGATCGGTTGCTTTTACCGGAAGCCAAGGAATTTTTCTTCCTTTGCTTCTTGCCGCTGTAGGTATATTTAGTTCTCTTGTCGGATCTTTATTCATTAAAGTTTCCAAAGAATTAGCTCAAGCTGATTTTGCCAAACAAACAACAGGAATTAGGAAGGCTATGGGAAGAGGAATACTTTTAGCCAATGCATTAATGATTATTGGCTCATTTCTGGTAATTCAGTTTTACGTCCATGATTACAAATTATTCATTGCAGTTTTGTTAAGCATAATCAGCGGATATATTATTGGCAAATCAACGGAATACTATACTTCAGAACAGAAAAAACCAACTCAAGATATTGCTATTGCCACCCAGGCCGGCCCATCAGGAGTAATTCTAGAAGGGCTGACTGTTGGAATGAAAAGCTCGGTAATTCCGGTAATATCTGTGGCAGCAACAATAGTGCTTGCCCATCATTTTGCCGGGCTATACGGAATTGCCCTGGCAGGAGTAGGAATATTGGGAGTATTGGGGATAAATCTCTCTACTGATTGCTATGGACCTATCGCTGACAATGCAGCCGGAATATCTGAAATGGCCGATCTTCCTCCAGAAGCAAGACAAAGAACAGAGGCCTTAGATGCTGTTGGAAATAGTACAGCAGCTGCAGGCAAGGGGTTTGCCATAGGAGCAGCCGCTCTGGCATCTTTAGCCTGGCTGGTTACTTTTGCCCAGCAGGGAGGATTAAGTAGCGTTAATCTTTTTGAAGCAAGAACTATAGCCGGTGTCTTTATCGGAGCCATGCTTCCATTTCTTTTTGCTTCTCTGACAATGAAATCAGTCAGCCATGGAGCCTTAGAGATAGTCAACGAAGTAAGAAGACAATTTAAGGAGAAGAAAGGATTAATAGATGGGACAGAGCAGGCAGACCACAAGGCTTGCATTGACTTGGCTACCAAAAGATCGTTAAAAGAGATGAGTTTCCCTGCCTTACTGGTAATTGTCGTTCCAATCATTATTGGGGTGATATTAGGGAAAGAAGCAGTTACCGGAGCCCTTTTAGGAGCATTGAGCTCTGGTTTCATTCTAGCTATATTCATGGCTAATGCCGGAGGAGCTTGGGATAATGCCAAGAAATATATTGAAGCAGGAAATCTTGGAGGAAAAGGGTCAGAAGCTCACAAAGCAGCGGTGATAGGAGATACGATTGGAGATCCTTTCAAAGATACGGCAGGCCCATCGTTAAACATCCTGATTAAATTAATTGGGGTTGTTGCTCTACTTTCCCTTCCTTTATTCATATGAAAACCCAGATAAATGATTTAAAGGATTGCAAAAAAGAAGTTTTAATTGAAATTTCTGCAGAAGAATTTAATCCATTCTTTGAAAAAGTTTTGAAGGGGTCAAAAGAAAATCTAGCAGTAAATGGATTCAGAAAAGGGCAGGTCCCTGATTCTTTAGCCCAAAACTATCTTGATGAAAACAAGATTATAGAATATGCGGGCGAAGAAGCGGTAAAGCATTTCTATTGGAAATTCATCGCTGAAAACAAACTGGAAATTATTGGTCCCCCAGAAATCTCTGTTATTAAATTAGCCAAAGGAAATCCTTTGGAATTTAAAGCCGCATTCTGGGTTCTTCCGGACGTAAAGCTTCCTGATTATAAAGAGATAGCTAAAGGAATCAAGAAACAAGAAGTAAAGATAGAAGATAAAGAAGTAGAAGATACTATTAATTGGATACAAAGATCCAGATCTCAGACATCTCCTAAGGACGGGAAGATAGAAAAGGGAGATTTTGTAGAGATTTCCTACAATTCCCCTTCCATTAATGAAGGGAAAGAAATGGTTGAGGATTTTGTAATAGGGCAATCTCATTTGCTTCCTGATTTTGAAAATGAGCTATTAGGACTTCAAAAAAATCAGGAAAAAGAATTCAAAATCACTTTCCCCAAGGACTATATTAATAAAGAAATTGCAGGCAAAGAAATATCCTTTAAAGCAAAAGTCATCAAGATTGAAAGCGTCTCAATGCCTGAAATTAATGATGAGTTTGCCAAAACAATAGGGAAATTTGATAATTTAGAGCATTTAAGAAAAGAAATCAAATCAGGAATTATAAAGGAAAAAGAACAGGTAGAAAGGCAAAGAATACAAGGATTGGTATTGGACGAGATAGCGAAAAAGACAGATTGTGATATTCCCCAGATTCTAATTGATGTGGAAAAAGAACAGGCAGCTAAAGATTTGCAAGCAAGAATTCCTGAAATGCTTAAGATGAGCTTTGAGGATTATTTAAAACAGGCGAAACTGGATCAGAAAGGATTTGAAGAGTCATTAATCCCTAGTATTAAGGATAAAATTAAGAAGTCATTGATTTTAAAGGAATTAAAGAAATTAGAAGATATTTCAGCAACTGATGCTGAAATCGCAGAGGAATCTAACAAATTCTTAAGCCAATTTAAAACAGAAAATGAAGCAAACGAAGCTATTGATCCAGATCATTTGCAAGAATATACTAGAGAAAGGATAGAAAACACAAAGGCCTTGGAATTTTTAGAGAATTTAACTCAAAAAAATGACAATAATACCAACAATAGTTGAAAAATCAGGGCAAAGAGAAAGAGCATATGATATCTATTCTAGATTATTAGAAGACAGAATTATCTTTTTGGCCGGACCTGTTGGAGACGAATTGGCTAATTTAATCATAGCCCAGATTCTTTTTCTTGTTTCAAAAGATCCCAAAAAGGAAATTAAGTTATACATTAACAGTCCAGGAGGATCTGTTACTGCAGGATTGGCAATATATGATACAATGCAGTATATATCTTGCCCTATCTCTACTGTATGCGTAGGTTTAGCTGGCTCTATGGCTGCAGTACTATTAGCTGCGGGAACAAAAGGGAAAAGATTTGCCTTGCCTAATTCTGAAATTCTTTTGCATCAGGTGGCCGGAGGGGTTTCTGGCCAAGCGTCAGAGATTGAAATAACAGCTAAACAGATTTTAAAGATTAAGGCAAAGATTAATGAGATAGTTGCAAAACATACAGGACAAAAGTTAGATAAGGTGGAGAAAGATGCAGACAGGGATTTCTACCTTTCTGCTCAAGAAGGGAAAGAATATGGAATTGTAGATGAGGTGATAGGAGAGAAAATATAATTAAAAATATGAATAAAAAAATATTAATTATATCTTCAGTAGTGTTAATAATTATTATGGTTGTTATTGCCCTGTATTTTATTACTAAACCGGTAACAACCGGAGGAGTAATGCCTTGTGGTGGTTGGGATATGTTCGGCGATACTGTTTGCCAATGTTCTGGTAAATTAGTTAAATTCCAATGCCCAGAAAATGCCTTATGCGATGCGGGGCAAAATAAGTGTTATGGTCAGTGCGGTGTTTGCAAATGTTATCAAGGCCCTGTCGAAAATGGAATAGAAGTTTCTTGCGAGAATAGAAATCTATTAAGAATATGTCCGGATGAATGGATAGATGAAACAAGTTGGAGACAAGTTACTGGTCATGAATCAACAAGTTCTGCAGAATACTTCTTTCTTAATGGAGAGAAGAGAGAATTATCAGAATTTGACATGGATTGGCTCATAACAAATTGCAACATCCAGCCGTCAATAGTAGAGTGATTAAAGAGAAGACTAACCAGATAGTTGCAAAACATACAGGGCAGAAGTTGGATAAAGTGGAGAAAGATGCAGACAGAGATTTCTACCTTTTTGCTCAGGAAGGGAAGAAATATGGGATAGTTGATGAAGTGATAGGAGAAAAGATTTGATTAAAAATATGAATAAAAAAATATTAATTCCAGTAATTTGTTTATTTATTATCATAATTGTCGGATTTTTGGCTTGGCGGTTTTGGCCAAATAATATAGGATTTATTACCCCAGAAGAAATGAGGGTTTGTGATGTAAACGAAGATTGTATTCCTGTTGGCTGCAATTGTACTTGTAGCGGATGTGGAGGATTTTCATATGAAGATATTATAAATAAAGAATACAAAAATGATTGGTATGCGCAAAATAATTGTTCTGAGCCAGAAATTTGTCCTATGGTTTGTTGCGAACCAGCAGAAATTCGTTGTTTGAATAATCAATGTTCTATTGCATCCTTAATTAATTAAAATATATGAATAAAATAATATTAATTGTAATAATCTTTTTTATTATCATCGTTTTATCTGTACTTGCATATTTTATTTTTACTGAAAATACGATAATAGGTCCCGTAGAGATTCCTTGCGGGGGCTGGGAAGGATGCAATCAGATAGGGGAAATTGTTTGTGAGTGCGAAGGAACATCGAGGTATAAATCATGCGGCGAATCAGGAATAGGGTATAATCTCTGTAATGGAACATGTAGCAATTGTAGATGCTATAAAGGACCAGCCTCAGATGGAATAGAGGTTTCTTGCGATAACAAAAATCTATTAAGAATATGTCCGGATATATGGTATGATAATAAAATGCCGTCGATAGATGGTGAAAATACTGTCATGGAGTATTTTGTGTTAAACAAGGAAAGACGCGAATTGTCGGAATTTGATCTAGAATGGGTTATAGATAATTGTCAGATAGAAAAAAGAATAGTGTATTAAAAGAAACCCTCGAAAGAGGGTTTTAAACTCCTCATTTACAACCCTCTTCCAATCTGATATATTAAGAGAGTCAATAATTAACCAAGATTAGGTAATGTCTGAGTAATATATTACCAGTCTTTAAACTATGGATCAGCTAATAATAATGTTAGCTGTGGGCATAGTTGGAATTTTTTTGGGCTCAGTTCTTGGTTACATTGCCCGGGCAACTCTTTTACGCAAACGAGCGGGAACGATAGAAAAGAGATTAAGAAAACAGATAGAAGATACAAAGAATGAAACAGAGCAATTAGAGATAAATGCTCAAGCAAAGGCAGATAAGATAATAGAGGCAGCCAGGCACGATGAATCAATCAGAAGAGAAGAGATTCTAAAAGCAGAAAAGTTTCTAGCTCAGAGAGAAAGGATTTTACAGGGCAAAATGTCAGATGCAGATAAAAAGGACGCAGATCTGCAGAAAAAAGAAGAGACCCTTGAAAACTTAAGCAAAAAGCTAGAGGAAGCAATAACCAAAGAAACTGAGAAGCTGGAAAAAATTGCCAGCTTGTCCGCAGATGAAGCTAAAAATGTTCTCATTAAGAAGATAGAGATAGAGTCAAAACAGGAATTGTTAGAAAGAATGCAGAAATTAGAAGAAGTTGGCAAAGAAGGGTTAAAAGAAAGAGCACAAAGGATTCTTGCAACAGCCATACAAAAATATGGTTTGTCTCAGGCTCAGGAAACCACAATTACTACAGTTGCCCTGCCTTCGGACAAAGTTAAGGGAAGGATAATCGGAAAAGAAGGCAGAAATATTAAAACCTTTGAAAAGATTACGGGAGTTGAAGTGATAATAGATGAAACTCCTGATATGGTAATCATTTCAAGCTTTAGCCCCATCAGAAGGCATGTGGCTAAGTTAGCATTAGAGAAATTAAT
>JAQTNP010000030.1 GCA_028713795.1 Minisyncoccota bacterium | reverse complement strand
TAATGCCTAATTCTTCTGCTGTTTCCCTGGCAGCTCCCAAAACAGAACCCCAGCCAATAATGGCAAATCTACTCTTTGGATTTCCAAACACTTTTACTGTTTCTTTTTTCTCAAAATACTTTTTAATTGTCTCTCTTTTCCTTAATCTTTTATCTGCCATCTTCTGTATCCAATGTATATCTTCTACGGCTATTCCCAAATCATCGTGTTCATAGCTGGTTGTCTTCACAACAGCATCTTTTGAGCCAGGAAACATCAAGGGAGATATCCCATTCCCCGTCACCCTATACCTTGCATATTCTCCTTTTCTGTCCCATATTTTTGCAAATTCTTCTTTAATCTTTTTTTCATTAAAACTGCAGCTAAAAGTGCTTTCGCTCAAATGCTTGTCTGATAACAAAATTGATGGAACTTGGAATTTCCAAGATAGATTCATTAATTCGGCAGAAAGATAAAAGGCCTGATCTGCATCTCCTGGAGCGGCAACAATTCTGGAAAATTCTCCGTGCCCGGAATTTAAAGCAAACATCAAATCGCTCTGACCTGTATATGTCGGCACTCCTGTGCCAGGAGAATATCTTTGAGATAATACAAACATTACAGGGATTTCTCCCATACCTGCAAAACTTAATGCTTCAACCATTAAGGCAAACCCTCCACCTGCCGTTCCTACTGCTACCTTTTTTCCAGCATAGGCAATGCCTTGGGCCATCATTGCAGCAGATATCTCATTTTCCGGATGGATTACGTGTATTCCCAATTGTTTCTGGTTGTCTGCAAGAAAATGGAGTATCCCAGTAGAAGGAGTCATGGGATATGAAATGTAGAAATCCAAGCCAGCTTTTACAGCTCCCAAACCTATCGCTTCATTTCCGGTAAGCAATGGCTTTGGCTTTAATTTCCCATGCCCTAATAAAATCATATTCTCAACTGCTTCATATCCTTTTTTAGCCACTTTGATATTTGGTTCAGCATGGTCTTTTAAACACATTCCAATCACTTTTGAAATGTCATCAAAATCAATTCTTAAGATCTTAGCTAAAACACCCAAACCAATTGCATTCCTGGCAATTGAAGGCAAGCCATTATCTTTGGCAATCAAAGACATATCTAATCCAATTCCTTTTTTAAACTTGCAGACCCCTGAATCAAAAACAATCAAGGTATCTTTTTTAATCAAATCTTTGTGTTCTTCTAAGGTGTTTTGATCAAAAGCAATCAAGACATCTGCATTGTCCCTGTGGCTGTCTATCCTGTCTATCCCAGCCCTGATTACAGAGAAATTATGCCCTCCCTTGATTAATGACTGGTAGTCCTCGTATATAAAAACATGGAGGCCGTAATGATTGAGCATTCTGGCTATCATGCTCCCCAGTTGCTTTATCCCGTCTCCTGCCTTTCCCCCTATTAATATTGATATTTCCTCCATTTTATCCTAATTTAATTTTCTTTTTTCCGTTCTGTTCCATTAATATCTTTGCTTCATCAATTAGAGGAAGCAATTTGCTTTTAGGAACATCTACGTGTTTTGCCAATTTATCTACATTGACATTCAATATATCTTTTACCAGCATTGTCCCATGAGATGACAGCATATTGGTTAGAATTCCTTTAAAAGAAGGAAGAATTGTAACAGGATATAAATCCTGCGATTCTACCATTGTCTCTATCCCTCCGTCAGCAGGATACCTCCACCCCAACAGCTCCAGTCCCACGCACTTTCCGTATTTTATCGCCTGATTGGTAAATTTGGCATTAGTGATTAAAAACATGCTTAATGGCTTTTTAGAATTCTTAAAATATCCCTCTTTTAAATCTAGGAATTTAGCATAGTTGGATAAACAATTTTTCACATCCACTCTTTCTCCGCTGGATATCCTGTATTTGCATTCAGCAATAATAATTTCAGAATCATTTTCTGCTATAAAATCAATCTCATGGCTCACGCATTTTCCCCTTATCTGCTGATTTAAAGAAGTATGATATCCAAGATTATAAAACACTTCAGCCATAAATTTCTCAAAAGGAAATCCGCTGGGCCCAAGTTTTTTTATCGCTTCTTTTAAGTTAAAACGCAAGGCAGAAGTATAGTCATATCCAATAAGCATTTCCTTTACTTTTCTGAAAATCTCCCCTGTCTTTATTCCATTAGTAGCTTCGTTTTGTATAGTCAAAGCTATCTGCGTAGCCACTTTACTGGGAGCGCCAGCTCTTCTGGCGCTAGACCATACTTTTCTGAAAGAAAAGGGCTCTAGCTCCCCCCTTGAATTGGTTACATATAATTTGCTCATATTCTCAATTTTAACTTAAAATCCTTTTAAAGGCAAAACAAAAAGAGCGCCTGAGCGCTTTTTTGTTGAGAATTATTACATTACTGAATCTCCGCACATAATTTATTTGTTTAATTGTATATAATTAAGCACTGATCTCTCCCTTGAGACATCCCCGATCTCCCTCCTTTAATCCCCCAACGCAATCTCCTTCCTTGAGGCCTCCGCTGTCATCACCCCTAAATACCTTGGTCTCCTTTTAATCCTCCCAATGGATATGTTTTCATATTTTTAATTAATTATATTTTAATAATGTTAAACTCCACCGTCATCTCCTTTTAGACCGCCTGTTCCGAGTCCGCCATGAAACTCGGAATTATCTATCTCTAATCTAAGCCCTCCTCCATCTTCCGGGCCTTTTAACCAAGATACATCTCCTCTGCATTGTAAATCTCCGCACATATTTTTGTATATATTAATTATATTTTAATAATAGCTCTGCCAGAGCTCAAGTCAAGATTAAAACAATCCAGAGAATTTCTGGGCCATAGACATCTGTATTTTCCTGACTGCTTCATTAAAGCAATCTTTTATAATCCTTTGCTGTTCTTCTAATCCCAATTGGGGATTTAATGCAATTTCTTCTACTTCCAGCTTACCATTTATAATAATCTTTACCCCATTATTCTCCACGACAATCCTTTCTTCTTTCATTTTGGACTCCATTTCTTTTAACTGAGCCAGTTGTTTCAATTTATCAAACATATTTTTAATTAAATTCAAATATTGGTTTTTCTTTTAATGTTTTTAATGCAAGCTCTATCCTGAAATCAGTAGTGGAATAGAAGGAACAAAGAATGTCCCCCTTATTAACCTTGTCTCCCATCTTCTTTTCAAAATATATTCCTGCTGATTTGATAAACGGCGATCCAAGAATTCTGGATATCTCTGACAGATTAATGCTGTCTATTGCTTTAATTGTCCCAGAAATATTAGACTTGACTTCATATCTCTTTTTTCCTAATTTGATGTCTTTTGAAGTAATTTCAGGATTTCCTCCCTGAGCTGCAATGATTGCCTTCATTTTCATCAAAGCCCTGCCAGAAGTCAAAGTTTCTAAAGCTGCTTTCCTGCCTTTTCCCTTATCTACTGCCCCAGACATTTCCAGAATTATTCCAGACAACTCAACAGCTCTTTTTTCTAAATCCATTGGCCTATCTGGCTGCTGTTCTAAAACCTTTAGATCGTCTCGTATCTGCAAGGCCGCCCCTATTCCTCTTCCGATAGGGCCGGTAACAGTATTTAAAGATACGATTGTCTTTATTCCAAACTGCCTAGTAACATCCAGAAATACTTTTTCCAGTTTCTTGCCATCAGCAATATTTTTAATCTTAGCTGATTTATTTACAGGAATATCAATTACAAGATATTTCACGCCCAAAGCAACTTTCTTGGCAATAATGCTGGCTACCATTTTTGGAAATGATTCAATTAAAAGCTGGGATGCCACATCAAGAATTATGGCATCAGAAGGGGTAATGTCTCCGGTTCCCCAGATAATACAGCCTTTTGTTTTCATTACTATCTTCTTCAACTCCTCATCAGTAAAAGATACTGGAGCCAAAACTTCGAAAGTATCCGCTGTTCCGGAAGCAGAAGTTACAGCTCTAGAGCAGGTTTTGGGCATATATACTCCAAAACTTGCTACGATTGGAACAATGACAGGAGTTGTTTCATTTCCGCACAGACCCCCGATCGAATGCTTGTCTACTACTATTCCGGGAAAAGATATTCTTTTCCCTGTCTCTACCATTGCCTTGGTAAGGTAAAACAATTCTTTTGGAGTAAATTGTCCTAAAAATGAAGAAGATACAAAGAATGCTATCAATACATCATTCAATTTTCTGGAAACTATATCTGAGACAATGGACTTCATCTCTTCATATGAAAGGTCATGGCCCAGCATATTCTTTTGTATCGCTTCCAGCGATTTAGGCTTTCCAATTCCTGTTAATGAAAATTCTATCGTTTCTCCTTTTTTTATTTGATATCTTGTTCCCAAATCTTTGAAAATACCAACCTCACCTTCTTTGATCAACGTATCTGTAATATCAACATGGACAGTAATTGTCTGGCTCTTGATATGCATTGCCAGATTGCTTCCCGGCTTTATTCCGTATTTCTCGCAATCCTTTTGGTTGATTAAAACAACTCCCGTGGCTACTCTGGCAGATATATCTACAAATTTTATCTTCAAGAAAAAATTTCCGTTTTTCATTTTTTGAAATGTTTTAATGCTTTTTTTAATTCTTCATGCTTTCTAGCATATGTATTTAAAGAAATCCCTTTGCTGGCAGCTTCAATTGATTGCAAGGCTGCTTTAGCTCCAGCACCTGAGCCATCTGGATGTCCATGTATGCCTCCTCCGAAATTGACAATGAGATTCTTTCCCAAGATCTTCACTAATTGAAAAGATAGCCCGGGATGCAAACCTCCTGAAGCCACAGGCATCACTGGCTTAATTTTTCCCCACCTTCCAGTTAGAAACTTATTTATCTCAATTACTTCTTTTTTAGTCCCTTCCATTTTCCCAACCACAGTTCCAGTATGCAATTCATCTATTCCAGCCAATCTGCAGAATTTGGAATATGCCAGCATTGATACATCATCAGTGAATGCGGAATGCCCTGCCCTATGCCCATGGATTATCAAACCATACCTATCGCTTCGGATATCCTGTACTGCAGACAATCCGCAAGTAAATACATCTATCATTATGCATTTGCCCCCTGTTTTCTTGACAAATCTTGCTCTTTTTTTCATCTCATCTGTGGGAGCTGAAATATTGAAAGCAAAGATTTTCTTTTTTCCTGTAATTTTTTCCGCCTTCTTAGTCGCCTTTACTATCTCCCTGATTCTATCCTCAAACGGACAGAATTCCATATCAGTCAGGGTCTCATCATCTTTGATAAAATCAGCGCCATTTACAAAAACATCATATGCTAATTTTCCTGTTTCTTTCGCAGATAAGCCGACTTTTGGTTTGATTATGCAGCCGACAATCGGCCTGTTTTTGATCCCATATGCCTTTCTTACTCCTTCTATCCCAAATTGAGGGCCAAGATATGAATTAACATATACATCAGGAAATGTAATATCCAAAATCTTTAAATCCTTGATCTTTTTCATTGAAAAGATATTTCCAGCTATGGTAGACCATAGCTGGGATATATTCCCTTTTTCAAACAGTTTGATAGGATAGGCAATCTTTACTATCCCCGTCTTTTCATTAATATATATGACTTTAGCAGCCAACTTATCAAATGTCTTTTTATCCAGCGTTTTTATCTCTGTCCAAGTACCAACAGAAGACTCTCCGGCAATTTCTTGAACGCATTCCTTTAGGATAATTCCTTTTGCGGGAACTATTTTTAAAACAGATACTATATCTGTCTTATCCGGCTTCTGCCCTAATTTTAAATACGAATTTACAGCCATGGATATATTTCTCTTGCCTTTCTAGCTGCTTGGCTTGGTTTAATTATCCCAGCCTCACAAATTATCCCATCAATATATTCTGCAGGGATGATATCAAAAGCAAGATTAATCATCTTTAAGTTTTTCGGGGCTCCGGACCATATCTCTTTAGCCGGCCTTTTTTCAATCTTAATCCAATTCTTTGAGTGGAATTTAAGCAAAGATCCGGCGATATATACTTTTTCTTTTTCATTTCGAGCAGCCAAAGCAGTCACAAAGCTTCCAATCTTGTTCACACAAGAACCGTCTAAAAGAATAGCGTCGCATCCTATTATCAATTTATCCATCATCATTCCCCTGTCAGAAAATCTAGAAATGAAAAATCCCGCAGAAACATCTGTAACCATAGTGACATTTATCCCTGCCTTTAAAAGATTCTTTGCAGTAATGTGTCCTTGGAATAATGGCCTTGTCTCTGTATTAAAAACAATAAATTTCTTTCCAGATTTCTTTGCTTTTATTAAAATGTCTTCTACATTAGAAGAATGGCAATGGGTGAAAATATGATCATTGTTCTTTACCAAATCCATCCCATGCCTGGAAATCTTTTTTTTGCTTTCTTCTAAAAGTTTTAAAGCTTCATTAACTGCCCTTTTTACGATAAAAACGCATTCTGTCGCATCTTTAGCTTTCTTTAATTCAAG
>JAQTNP010000029.1 GCA_028713795.1 Minisyncoccota bacterium | reverse complement strand
ATTAAAAGGATTAGATGCTTTAATTACTAAAGAAACGAAGATACCAACTAAAATTGTTGAAGATCCTTTAACTGCTATTGTCAGAGGAGCTGGCCTGGTTCTAGAAAGCTTAGATGAATTAGAAGAGGTTTTGATAGAGCCAGAGGATTTGCAAGCCCCTAAGTAAATAATATGCTGACCAAAGAAGAAGTAGAAAAAATATCTAAGCTGGCAAGAATAGAATTTAATGATATTGATATTGAGTCAATGAGAAAAGACCTTTCTTCTATTCTTGATTACATTGAGAAATTAAAAGAGATAGATGTTGAAGGAGTAGAGCCAACTACCCACTCTTTTGATTTAAAGAATATTTTCAGGAAGGATAATCCAAAAGAATTTAAAAAAGACCTCTTGGATAATTGTCCACAGAAAGAAGGAAAGCATGTAAAAACTAAACCTGTGTTTTAATTATGGATATTACTGGATTAACGATAAAAGAAATACAGAATGGCTTTGCCAAAAAAGAATTTTGCGCCAAAGATGTAGCGGAAAGTTTTTTGAAAAAGATTGTAAAAGAGGATAAAGAGATTGGGTCCTATTTATCTGTATTTTCTGATAGGGCAATAGAAGATGCAAAAAAAGTTGATGAATTAAGAGAAAAGAAATCCTTAGGAATGCTTGCCGGTATTCCTTGCGGAATCAAAGATAATATCATGATTTCAGGGCAGAGATGTACTGCCGGATCCAAGGTTTTAGATAATTACATTGCTCCATATAATGCAGGGGTGGTGGACAGGTTAGAAAAAGAAAATTGCGTATTCTTGGGAAAATTAAATCTTGATGAATTTGCTATCGGATCTTCTGGAGAATATTCCGGATTCTTTCCCATCAAGAATCCTAAAGCAGAAGGATGCGTTCCAGGTGGCTCTTCTGCCGGTCCTGCCGCAGCTGTAGCGGGAAATTTGTGTACTTTTTCTTTGGGCTCTGATACAGGAGGGTCAATTAGGCAACCGGCTGCCTTTTGTGGAGTTGTTGGATTAAAGACAACATATGGAAGAGTTTCAAGACATGGTTTGATTGCCATGGCTTCATCTTTGGATCAGATAGGGCCCTTGGCTAGAAATGTGGAAGACGCAGAAATTGTTTTTGACGCGATAAAGGGAAAAGACAGTATGGATTCTACAAGCTGTGGAGATGTAGAGATCAAAACTCCAAAGAAATTCAAGATCGGGATAGTAAAAGAAGCCATGGGGGAGGGAATTGATGAAAAGATAAAGGAAGGATTTAATAATATAGTTAAAAAATTAGGCAAAGAGAATATTGAGATACAAGAAATCAGCTTGCCATATATGGAATATGGCTTGGCGTGCTATTATATAATAATGACAGCAGAGGTATCCAGTAACCTTGCCAGATATGACGGGGTAAAATATGGAAAAAGATCTTCTGCGGACAATCTACTTGATACATATTTAAAAACCAGGAAAGATTTCTTGGGAAAAGAAGTTAAAAGAAGAATAATGCTTGGCACCTATTGTTTATCTGCAGGATATTATGATGCTTACTATTTAAGAGCTTTGAAAGTGAGAACTGTTATTGCCAATGATTTCAAGAATGCATTTAAAAAAGTTGATTTATTGATGATGCCGACTACTCCAACCCTGCCATTCAAGTTTGGAGAGAGAATCGCTAATCCCTTATCAATGTATATGGCTGACTTATTGACTGTTCCTGCTAATATTGCCGGTATTCCAGCCATATCTATTCCAGGACCAGAGATTGACGGTTTACCTTTCGGAGTTCAGTTTGTAGCGCCGGCATTCCACGAGAAAAATTTATTTACTTTTGGAAAAATATTTGAAAAAATATGACAGATCCGATAAGTGCAGTAATGGATTTTCTTAATGCAATTACCTATAAAAGGGTTGTTCATTGGCTTTTGCCTTTTAAATATATTTCAATAGGGCTTTGCATTCTAATGGCATTGGGAATCATATATTTTTCCATCTTCACCGACTATCTGTATTTAAAATATTTTGTTAATCTTGATGATTACTATGACTGGAAGAGAAGAAAAAAAGAAAAAAAGAAGCAGGCGGTAAAGATGCCTGAACCATTGATGGCAGAGGAATTCAGAAGAGTAGAGGATGAAGAATTATTCGAGCCAGAGCCTTTGATTTCTGATGATAACTGGAAAAAGATATTTGACAGAATAGATTCTGGGAAAGATATGGATTTGCGCCTTGCCATTATTGAGGCAGACAAGATACTAAATAGAAGGTTTGACGATATAGGGATATTAGGGAGGAACTTAAGAGACAAGATGGAGAATCTGCCAGAAGATATTATTAAAAAGATAGGCAGATTAGACAGCGCCAGAAGGGTTCTGGACGAATTATTGATGAAAGATTACATGAATGTTAGCAAAGATACTGCCAAAAAAACAGTAGAAATATATCAAGAAGCATACCTTAATTTAGTTTCCTAAATAGGTTTTTACATATTAACAGTTGATTTATACTGGTTTTTTGTATAGTATTGAACATAGCGGGGTAGAGGAGTAGTACCTCGGGGGTCTCATAAGCCCCAAGCCCTGGTGCAATTCCAGGCCCCGCAACAAAGTTATATGGGCGCCGGGGAGTAGAATGGCTTCTAAAGTCGTCTCATAAGCGATTAAATTGGGTTCAATTCCCAACCCCGGTACAAGATACTTGATAATTTAATAAATATAGATTATCTTAAAGACAATAATATATGGGCCCGTAGAGAAGCCCGGAGTTCTCGTCTCCCTGTCACGGAGAAAATCGTGGGTTCAAATCCCATCGGGCCCGCAAATAATCATTGATTTTATAAAAAAACTATAGAGGCCCGGTCATAGACCGAGCCTCATGATTGGTTTCCTCCTTAGGTCACTGCCTCCCGTATGTACAGCATAGCTCGTTGTCCGAGCCAACTCATGGCTTTGGTGACAGAGCGCCTGTGGAAGATACTGAGGAGCGAGAACGGAAGCGTGGCGTGCCCGCTGATCAACACTTCTTTGTCATCTTTGTGCACAAGGTGATGTCGATGGGTACGAGAACGTTGAAGACCAAGGCCATGATCTGGATCCTGGCTAGTCTTTCGTTTATCCAACTGTGTCTCATGATGACGATCTCGTTACTGCTGAGGGAATCGACGAACCCTTCGATTTCCTGCTTGGAGCAGGAATCGAACCAATGGCCGATTTTCATTCCGACAAAGCAAATGAGTCGCTTCATACTGCCCCCTCGTAAAGTGCGGTGATTTGCGCAAAAGCGCAAAAATATCATAACAGAAAGAATTAATATTGACAAGCTATAATAAATGATTAAACTCAATACATAGCTCTTTGTGTGGAATTTAGATAGGGTTAACCGTGAGATTATTCTGTAGTTTCACGGGTGACCCTATCACAGCTTGGGAATTTAAAGGCATATTTTCCTCGAGGAAACGAGGAAAAGGTTCCTGGCCTCTGAAAAGAGAAGGAGCTTCCCCTGCCTGCGAGGTGTCCTGTGGACTCTCATGCTGATAGCCTGTGGACTTGGTCCGATGCGCGGAGCTAGGATGCAGGTTCATTCCACATTGGTTTCACTCCCAAGAAGGGAGACCGGCATCCAGATAGGGGGATGCCGTGTTTTTTTATAAACAAATTACCGTTTGATTTCTCTTGTATTTTAAGGTAGAATAGAAGCAGAGATATGGATTTAAAAGAGATTGGAAAAAGGGCTGAAAACGAGATAAGGACAGCTCAAAACCAAAACGATTTAAAGAAAATAGTTCAGAAATATCTGGGTAAAACTGGAGAAATCACCCAGATTTTGCATTCTTTAAAGAATCTTTCTAATGATGAAAAGAAACAATTAGGACAAGATGTTAATATTTTAAAAACAGAATTAATGAATTTAATTTCTTCCAAGGAAATTATTTTAGCCAAAAAAGAATTAGAAGAAATTGAAAACAAAACAGATATTGATTTGACAATGCCTGCCAGGCAGGCATCTGTTGGACATTTGCATCCAATCACTCAAGTAGAGGATAGGATAATTGAGATATTCTCTAATTTAGGATTTGAGGTGGCCCAAGGACCAGAAGCAGAAACAGAATGGTATAATTTTGATGCATTAAATATTCCTAAAGATCATCCGGCAAGAGATTTGTGGGATACATTCTGGTTAAAAACAGAAAAAAAGATGCTTTTGAGAACCCATACGTCTCCTGTGCAGGTGAGATATATGGAAAAGCATGTTCCTCCGATTAAGATTATCGCCCCGGGAAGAATATTTAGATATGAGGCAACTGATTCTTCCCATGAAATCAATTTCTATCAATTAGAAGGATTGATGATTGATAGAGATATCACTCTATCTGATTTAAAAGGAATCATTGAGAAATTTTTTCAGGCATTTTTTGGGGGAGAGACAGAGATAAGATTAAGACCAAGCTTCTTTCCATTTACAGAACCAAGCGTAGAAGTAGATATAAAATGTTTGCTTTGCAAAGGAAAAGGATGTAGCGCTTGCTCTCAGAGAGGATGGCTAGAAATGGGAGGGGCGGGAATGGTTCACCCTGAAGTTTTAAAATCAGTCGGCCTTAATCCAAAACAATGGCAGGGATTTGCTTTTGGAATGGGCTTGGACAGATTAACGATGATGAAATACAAGGTTGATAATATCAGGTTATTCTATTCCGGGGACTTAAGGTTTTTAGAACAATTTTAAGAATATGAAATTTTCATATAACTGGATACAATCATACTTTTCAAAGAAACTTCCAAAGCCAGATGATTTGGCAGAGATTTTGACTTTAGGATCTTTTGAAGTTAAAGACATTGCAAAGGATAAGGGGGATTACATTTTAGAAATGGATGTAACTCCAAATAGGCCCGATTGTTTATCTTACCAAGGGATTGCAAGAGAAGTTCATGCTTTGACGGGAATGATTTTAAACAATTCTCTTTTAAAGATTATTCCTAATGCAAAAGCAGGTAATATTAAGGTTAAAAATGAAGAGCCAAAAGAATGTTTGAGATATTGCGGAAGGGAAATGTTTAATGTAAGGGTAGGGGAATCATCTAAATTAATCAAGGATAGTTTAGTTGCTAATGGCTTGCAGCCGATTAACAGCATTGTGGATGCCGCTAACTATGTAATGCTTGAAACTGGCCAGCCATTGCATGTTTTTGATGCCCAGAAATTAGAAGGGAATCAGATAATAATCAGGCATGCTAAAAAAGGAGAAGAGATAGATGCTTTAGATGAAAATAAATACAAATTAGACGAAAGTATTTTAATAATTGCTGATGGGAAGAAACCTTTGGCAATAGCAGGTATTAAAGGAGGAAAGGATGCTGCTATTAGCAAATATACCAAGCATATATTTATCGAATCCGCTAATTTTGAATATAAGGGAATTAGAAAAACTTCCAGAAAACTTGGCTTGAGGACAGATGCTTCTGTCAGATATGAATATGGCATAGATAGAAATATGTGCAATTATGCCTTGGATAAATTCTGCAGCTTGGTACAAGGAGATATATCTAAAGCAACTACTGATATATATCCTACTGTTAACAGAGTAAAATCAAGAACGATTAAATTTGATTTAAGCTTGATTAAAAAGATCCTTGGACTAGGTATTCCTTTAAATCAGGTTGTTTCGATATTAAAGTCATTAGATATTAAAATAGCAAAGAAGAATTCTAAATCATTGGATATACTAGTTCCTTCTTTTAGATCTGACTTAAAGATTCCAGAAGATATTATTGAAGAATTAGGCAGAATATATGGATTGAATAGGATTGAGCCCAATCTTCCCATATATCCGTTGACTATTCCCAAAAGAAATGAATCTGTTTATTGGGAAAGCCATATGAAGAATATATTAAAAGAATTAGGCTTTATTGAAACCTATAATTATTCCTTTATCTCCCATAAAGACGCAAGAGGGATTGATAGCTTGATTGAATTGGAAAATCCTGTTAGCGATGAATTCAGATATTTGAGGCCAAATTTAATCTTTAATCTTTTAAAATTAGTAGGATTTAATTTAAAGATTAAGCAGATTCAGGGAAAAAAGATAGGGGAATATCTGCAATTGTTTGAAATGGGAGACGTATTTAAGAAAACAAAAACAGGAGTTGAAGAAAAAAGAATGCTTACTGGCCTGATCTGGGCGGAAAAGGAAAAGAATGGATTTTTATGCGCCAAATCATTACTAGAAACAATGTTAAAGAAATTAGGCATCGCTTCGTACTATTTTGATGTAGATCAGAATTCCTCTGACGATAATTGGATTAAATCAAAAACAGCAGAAATCAATATTGATGGAAAGACAATTGGGCATCTGGGAGCCATATCTTTAAAGACCCTTAAAGATTTTGATTCTCCCCAATGGGTGTTTGCTTTTAATATTGAATTGGAGAAATTAATCAAAGAGTGCGACGAAGAAAATGAATTTGAAG
>JAQTNP010000028.1 GCA_028713795.1 Minisyncoccota bacterium | reverse complement strand
TCCCATTTTCATCTACTCCTTAATGGACAATCTGGTATATTTTTGAAGATATATTCACTTTGTGCCCATGGCTTAAATGTCCTCCGTGGGATAACTGCATAGACAGTATTTTGTCTTGTGGCTGCAACAAACCAAAATATACTGTAAAATTAGCAGGTCCTCCTGACAATGGCTGTACATTTACTTCCCAATCGTCTTTTAGATTAAAAACCTGCTTGGCTTTCTTTTGGCAAAGAGTTTCTAGTTTATCAATATATTGGCAGCCGGGATAATATCTTTGTCCTGGATATCCCTCCGCATATTTATTTGTAAAAACAGTAGAGGCAGCTTCCAATACTGCTTTTGAGGCATAGTTTTCTGAAGGAATTAAATCTAAAACCTCTTGTTGTCTTTTTTCCTCCTTTTGAAGTATTTCATATACCTCAGGAGCCATTTTTTGTATTTTATCCATGGCTTCAGTTTAACAGAGAAGAAAAAGCGGTCAAGTTCCAAAATATCCTCATTTTTGTTAAGATATTAATATGCAAGCAATAATAATAGCGGCAGGAAAAGGTACTAGAATCTATCCAATTTCTTTAACCAGGCCTAAGCCATTGTTTCAGTTAATGGGCCAGACAATGATTGAATATACTCTAGATCAGCTTCAAGGATTAGCAACTGAAGTTATTTTAGTTTTAGGCTACAAAGGAGAAATGATTCAGAAAAGGATAGGGAATAGGTATAAAGGGATGAGGATAAGATATGTGTGGCAGAAAAAACAGACAGGAACAGGCAGCGCCGTTACATCTGCTTTAAAATATATAGATGATAAATTTCTACTTTTAATGGGAGATGATTTATATTCCAGAAAAGACATTAAAAACATATTGAAGAAATTTCCCGCAATTGGAGCCCAAGAAGTTAAAAATCCCAAAAGTTTTGGCGTCATTACTGCTAAAAACGGTTTAATGATTAATTTAGCAGAAAAACCAGAGAGACCGCAATCTAAATTAGCAAATACTGCCTTGTACTATTTCCCAAAAACAATTTTTAAATATGCAATCAGCAAATCTGCCAGGGGAGAATATGAATTTACTGACTATGTAAAGCAATTTGCCAATGACCAGAAACTAAATGTATACATTGCTAAAGAATGGATGCCTATTCCATATGTTTGGGACTTTCTGTCTGTTTCTGATATGAAACTAGGAAAGATAAAAAATGAGAACAAGGGAAAGGTAGAAAAAGGAGCAAAGATAACAGGAAAAGCATCAGTTCAGAAAGGAACAATAATCAAATCAGGAACTGTTATCAAAGGCCCGGCATACATTGGAGAAAATTGTATTTTAGATAATTGCACGATACATTCAGGAACAGTAGTAGAAAACAATTGCAAGGTTGGCCCTTATTCTAAGATTTCCCATTCAATTATCAGCTCGGGGACTACAATAGGAGAAAGGACGATTATCAAAGATTCAATTATCGGATATAACTGTAAGATAGAAAATAATGTAAAATTCCTTAATAGAAGCAAATTAGGAACTGTTAAGGTAATAATGCAGGATAGATTAATTGATACGAATAAAAAAACATTAGGGTCATTTGTCGGAGATAGTGTTTTGATAGAAAATAATTCAATTATAGCTGCAGGAGTTAAAATTTACCCCAAACAAAAAATAAAAGCCAATTCCCAAATATTAAAAGATGCTACATGAACCCAGATTTAATAATCTTTAAAGCATTTAATAATCTTGTAGGCAAATGTGACATTTTTGATAAATTTGTCATTTTTTGCGCAGAATACCTAGGATATATATATCTTTTAATAATTGGTTTTATTCTTTTAAAGAATTTTAAAAAGAATATTTATACAATTATTGAAATATGCATTTCTGCATTTCTTGCAAGAATTGTTATCGCAGAGATAATAAGATACATTTTTTACACAGACAGGCCCTTTGTTAATTTTAATGTAAATCAATTACTCCATCATTCTGCCAGCGCATCGTTTCCGTCAGGGCATGCAATATTCTTTTTTGCAGTTTCAATATCTGTATTCTTGTGGAATAGGGAATGGGGGATAATAGGACTGTTGGTTAGTGCCTTGATGAGTCTGGCAAGAATCTACGGAGGTATTCATTGGCCCTCAGATATTTTGATAGGAGCTGGATTGGGGATATTAGTAGCGATAGGAGTAAATAAGTTAATGAAATATTATTTAAAACAAAAAAACGCCCGCTAGGGGCGTTTTTCCCAATCCTATTTACCTTTTTTAGATATAATTCTTGAAAGATTGATTGATAGCAAAACAAAGATTACCGTAACTAATAAAGCATAGAGAAGTTTTCCCAATATTGCGTCTCCCGGCTGAATGAATTGATCAAATACTGTCCTTATTGCATCATTCCATGCAAGAGCGGCAATGAAACCGATAGCCCCCAATATTAAAGTAATTGTTTTTTCCGCAACCTCTTTTTTAAAAGGGTTGCCTTTCTTAGAAACTTTTTTTCTGGATTTTTTCATTTGAGAAAAGAAATTAATTATTTAATTATTATATTATGTTTTTGATTTTATACAAACTGTGGATTATTATTAAGTAATACTATGAATAAAAAAATATACTTAATTCTATCTTTATTATTAATCTTAGCCAGTTTTTTAATTGGATATTTTATATATCCTCAAATGCCGGAAAGGATGGCGTCTCATTGGAACGGATTGGGACAAGTTGATGGATATATGTCTAGAGCTTGGGCTCTGTACATGATGCCGGTATTAGCCCTGATCATGTTTATTTTAATGTTGTTTATTCCGAAATTAGATCCATTAAAAAAGAACGTTAAAAAATTCCAGGAATATTACTATGGTTTTATTCTTGGAATGATAGCTTTCCTTTTCTATATTTATCTTCTAACAATCTTTTGGAATCTTGGAATGAGATTCAGCATGATTAGGAGTTTAGTTCCTGCTTTTGCGATACTATTCTACTATTGCGGTATTTTGCTGGAAAAAGCCAAGCAAAATTGGTTCATTGGGATAAAAACGGCTTGGACGTTGAGCAATGAAGAGGTTTGGAATAAAACCCATAAACTGGGAGGAAAATTGTTCAAATTAGCCGGAGTGATTTCTTTGATAGGATTATTTTTTGAAAAGGTTGCAATATGGCTGGTAACAGGGCCAATACTTTTGGCAAGCATATTCATTGTTTTCTATTCCTACTGGGTTTATAAAAAGATCAAAAAATAAAAAAGATCTTAGGCATCATAATTAATCAGCAAATCTTTTAATTATATTTATATATTCCTGATTTAAACCTCCTAACCGGAATATAGTAATATTTTTATTTTTGAAATGTTCTAGGTCTTTTTCTAATTCCTTAGCGCTCATTAATGGTTCATCGTGTATTCCCTTAGCGATAACCCCAAGGGCTATATTTTTATCTTTTTTAATCATTTTTTTAAACCAACTTCTTACCCATTCTTTATTGATCATGCTAGAGTAGTACATGGGAATTCTTTCGTGCATATATTTTCTAATATAATAAGAATATCCGAATGGAAGCAATATCCATGGTGATAGTGGGCCCTCAGCAGTAAATATTTTAATGCCCAATTTTTCGGAATCTCTAAATATTGCTTTAATTATCTTTTTATTTTTAGAAAAGATTGATAAATTTTTAAGAACCGGCCGCATTTTTTTAAGCGGTGGTTCAAGATCTATAAGAACTTTTAAATCTTTTAATTTGTGTTTTTCCAGATCTTCGTATAGATTTTCTAAATCTTTAGTTTCTGAAAAAGGAGAGATCCAATAGGAATTTTCTAATATTGGCCAATAAGCAGCTTCAACCAGAGGATTAATGCGGTTTAATTTTCCCTTTAAATTAAAAAATTCATCCAATGACTTAGCGGCTAAAAATACAACACAAGGATAATTTAATAAACTTGCTTTGGCTAAATTTTCATCATTTGGGAATTCTTCAAAGAAATCTATTTTCATATTATTAATATTAACGGATTAAAAAATATTATCAAGGTAATTGATAAATACCGTATTTGGGCTTAAAATTCAATATATGCTGACTATAGCTGACTTCAGTGTTCCAAAATCATTCCTTATCTCTATATTTTGCAGTATAGCGGCCTATTATGTTTTTAAATTATTTAAAAAGAAAAAAGACGACAATTTCGTCCTATTTCTTTTTTGGATTTCCTGTTCTATCTTTTATATATTTTTAGGAACTTCTACCCTTGTCTTTTATTTCCTGCCTTGGCTTGCTTTCAAAATATACTATTTCTGTCTCATTTTTGCTGGGGCGCAAATATTCATTGGAATGTATTATTTAATCCAAAAAATCATAAAGGAAAAGAAAACTAGAATAGTAATAGCAATAATTCTTGCTATTATCTTCATTATTTACTCTGCCCTTTCTATTAAAAATGCAAGACCGGCTGTAAGATATGGAGAACCGTATCTTACGGTAGGGGATGAAACTCCTCAGGGGTATTGGGGAGCTATACTAATTCTGGTAATTATTTCTTTTTCTTTGTTTTCTTTCAGAAGAGATTTTAAGAGCGGTGCCATTGGCTGGGGACTTATGGGAGGATTCTATGGGTTTTATGCCTTTGTCATATATATGTCAATTTCTCTAATTAGAATCCTATATTTTCTAGTCCATCCCTGGTATCTAGAAATTTTCTATGTTTTTATTCCCTACCTGGCTTATAAAAGCTATAAAGAGTTAACTTAGTGCCCGGGGAGGGAGTCGAACCCTCATGAGATAAATCTCACACGATTTTGAGTCGTGCGCGTCTGCCAGTTCCGCCACCTGGGCTTCTTTTAAACATTAACAAATTAAAGGCAGATTTTCAATCCTTTTTAAGAGCGGGGCAATCAGGGTTGCTGCAGTGTTTTTGTTTCCTTTTTGTTTCTGCCATGGGCCATCCACATTCCTTACAAATCTCTTTTATTGGTTTATCCCAGCTTGCGAAATCACAATTCGGATAACTACTGCAGCCATAAAAGATTTTTCTTCTTTTGGTTCTTTTTTCTACAATATCTCCTGTTTTGCATTTGGGGCATTTGATATCCAGATCTTTCTTCTCGTCTTTGATGTTTCTGGTATATTTGCATTTAGGAAAATTAGAGCAGGCGATGAATTTTCCAAATCTCCCCATTTTTAAAACTAGATCAGATCCGCAATCAGGGCATTGTTCATCTATTTTCTCATGTAAAGTTTCTTTTTTGGCAATCTCTTCATGCTTTTTCTCAAGATTCTTTGAGAACGGAGTATAGAATTCATGCATTACTTTGGTCCATTCTTTTTGTCCCTCGGCTATCTCATCTAATTCTTTTTCCATTTCTGCCGTGAATTTAAGATCTACGATTTCTGGAAAATGCTTTACCAATAAACCATCAACCATTGTTCCTATCTCTGTAGGCATTAATTTCTTTTTGTCGTCTTTTTCTACATAGTTGCGAGTTTGTATAGTAGAAATAATAGGGGCATAGGTAGAAGGCCTGCCAATCCCATTTTCTTCTAGAGCCTTAATCAATGTGGCTTCGGTATATCTGCTAGGCGGTTCTGTAAAATGTTGCTTGGGCAACAATTCTATCAAATTAACTATTTGATCTTCTTTTAAATTCGGCAATGTTGTTTCTTCAAATTTCATTGGATATACCTTTAAGAAGCCATCAAATCTCAATGTCTGGCCATTCGCTACAAATCCATAGTCATTAGTCTTGATATTTACCGAGATAGAATCAAAGATTGCTGGTTTCATCTGGGTAGCTAAAAATCTTTTCCAGATAAGGTCATATAATTTTAATTGATCTCTCTGGAGTTTTTCTTTCAATGATTCCGGAACTGTGAATACATCGGTTGGTCTGATTGATTCATGTGCTTCCTGGGCTAATTTTGATTTTGTCTTGTATTGCCTAAAATTGTGATATTTTTCTGTAAATTCTTTTAATATGTATTCCTTTGCCTGGTTAATGGCGAAACCGGAAATATTTAAAGAATCAGTCCTGTGGTAGGTGATAAGACCGGTTTCATATAAGCCTTGGGCTAAAAACATAGTTTTTCTTGCCGGGAACCTATAAATAGCAAAAGCTGTTTGCTGCAGGGAGCTTGTGGTAAACGGAGACAGGGGATTTCTGATTGTTTCTTTTCTCTGGATATCAGAAACCACATATGAGGCATTCTTTAATTCTTCGGTAATCTTTTCTGCTTCTTTTTGATCTGGTATTGCAAACTTATCCAGAACCTTGTCGTTCTTTTTATTCAGATTAGCTAGGAATTTTTCTTTTTCTGCTTCAAGATTAGCTTGTATTGTCCAATATTCTTGTGATTTAAATTCCTTAATATCATTCTCTCTTTTAACTATTAACCTTAATGCGGCTGACTGCACTCTTCCCGCAGAAAGTCCTCTGGCTATTTTTTTCCATAGCAAAGGAGAAAGCTTGTAACCAACCAATCTGTCTAATATTCTCCTCCCGAACTGAGAATAAACAAGATTCATATCTATTTTTCTTGGGTTATCTAAAGCGTTTTTGATAGCTTCTTTGGTAATTTCGTGAAATACTATTCTTTGATAATCCTTTAAATCTAAAGCCTCTTTTAAATGAAAAGCAATTGCTTCTCCTTCTCTGTCCTCATCGGTTGCAAGGATTACATTGGATGATTTCTTTAATTCATCCTTTAACGTTTTCAAAGCCTTTCTTGCTTTTACAGGAATTACATATTGGGCCTCAAAATTATTTTCTACATCTATTCCTAATTTTGATTTAGGCAGATCCCTGATATGCCCGAAAGAAGAAAGAACAGAAAAGCTGCTTCCGATAAATTTTTGGATAGTTTTAGATTTGGTAGGGGATTCTACTATTACCAATGTTTTTTCTTTTTTTGCCGGCATAACGGATTTTAATTTACTCTTTTAGTGTATTTGGTCAATAGATTAATAATATCACTATTATTAGTTATATCTATCGCTCCGAGATCTAATAACTGCTTGTTTTCAACATTCGAAGACATAAATACTGGTTTTTTAGACTTTAATCCTAACTTTGCAGTTGCCATAGTTCCGGATTTTTCTTTAACATCGGCAACGATTATTGCTTTTGACAATCCAACAATAATTCTATTCCTTTTTAAAAAATGTTGCCTATGGGGTTTTATCTTTGGGGCGTATTCTGAAAGAATTAAACCATTGTTATCAATAATCCTTTTTGCTAAAGAAAGATTTTGTTTTGGATAAAAACTTTTATCGTCAATTCCTGAACCTAAAACAGCTATTGTTTTCCCTCTATTATTAATTGTTGTTTGATGGGCTATAGCATCTATCCCTAGGGCTAATCCACTTACTACTATATACCCTTCTTTAGTTAATAATTCAGTTAGTTCAATTGCTGATTTATTGCCTGCCTGGCTATAATTTCTTGATCCTATCACTGCAATTATATTATCTGAATAGATTAAAGATAAATCGCCTCTGTAAAAGAGGCAATTAGGTGGATCGGGAATATTTTTTAATGAATTCGGCAGATCAGG
>JAQTNP010000027.1 GCA_028713795.1 Minisyncoccota bacterium | reverse complement strand
AATCCGAAGAGAAAGCTATCTTTAAAAAGAAGTTCTTGGAAGACACAAAGATAGAGATACAAAGAATATCTTCCAAATATATCCTTCCATCGGAAAATACAATAGATTTTGCCTTAATGTATATTCCCGCAGAAGCCGTATATTATGAATTGAATACTGCCAAAGATACTGATTTAATCAATTTTGCCTGGTCAAAGAAAGTGATCTTAGCGTCACCCAATACCATATACCTGACATTAAAGGTGATAGAGCATTGGTTTAAAGATACCCAGGTATCGCAGCAAACGCAGGAGATATTAAAAAGATTGTCTAAAATACAGCAGGACAGCGAGAAACTAATGGAAGATTTTAGAAAATTAGGAAGCCATTTAAAAAATGCATCATCTGCATACGAGAGTTCGGAAAGAAGGCTTTCAATGTTTGATGACAAAGTAGAAAGGTTGTTAACAATATCAGAAGAAGATAATATTAAAAAATTAAATTAAAAATATGGAGTTTGCGGTAATTAAAACAGGAGGAAAACAATACCTAGTTGAAGTAGGTAAAAAGATTAAGATAGAGAAGTTAGATACAAAAGAAGGAGGATCAGTAACCTTTGCTGAGGTTTTAATGATTGGAAATGATAAGGAGATGAAGATAGGGACGCCTTTTGTATCTTCAGCTAAAGTAACTGGAACTGTATTAAAACAGGACAAGGATAAAAAGGTAGTTACCTTCAAATACAGGGCCAAGCATAGGTATCATAAGACAATAGGGCATAGGCAGCCATACACAATGGTTGAGATTAAAAAGATAGGTTAAAACTGCGATTGACAGATTGCTTTATGCCTATATAATTAAACTATATGGATAAAGATTATTCAGAATTAATACAATTTCTAGGAGAAAAATTCGATAGAATAGATGACAAATTCGATAGAATAGATGATAAATTCGATAACGTCGATGAGAAATTTATCGGCATAGATAAAAAACTAGATTATCTTATGGACAACAAAGCGGATAAAGCAGATCTGAATAATCTGACAAATGCTGTAGATGCCTATGCCAAAAAAGCAGATACATATTTCCAAGAAATGGTAATGCTTTCTCATAAAGTAGATAGAATAGAAAAATGGGTGGTTCAGCTTGCAGATAAGGCAGGACTTAAATTACAGTATTAAAAATGATAATTTAAAAACTCCGAATAATGGAGTTTTTTAATTCCTTATATATAATTTAAACTATCAATTCATCTTCTCCAGCTTCTTCTAGGAATTGGTTTTTCTCTAAACTCTTAAAGCTGGCGGTAGGTTCATCAAAGAATAGCTCTATCTGGCCCACAGGGCCATTTCTGTGCTTTGAAATGATAATATCTGCTATATTCTTTCTTAAAGTATCTGGTTTGTATTTTTCTTCCCTATAGATAAACATAACGACATCTGCGTCTTGTTCAATAGCCCCTGTTTCTCTTAAATCTGACAGCTTAGGAATAGGAGGCATTCTTTGCTCTACAGCCCTAGAAAGCTGGGAAAGGGCCAATACGGGCACGTTAAGCTCTTTAGCGAGGGTTTTAAGAGACCTTGAGACTTCTGTCATCTGCTGGACCATTCCTGCATTAGAATTCCTTGGTTCTGTGAGCTGCAAGTAGTCAATAATTAAGAGACCTAAGCCGTGTTCTGCCTGTAATCTTCTAGCCATAGCTCTCATTTGTAAAACATTTGATATGGCGCTGTCGTCAATAAAGATTGGGGCTTCTGATAGAACGCCTAGGGCTGATTGTATTCTTGTAAAATCATTATCCGGGCCATCAGATGTTAAATGGCCTGTTCTTAATCTCCAAAGATCCACTCCTGCTTGAGAAGCAATCATTCTGTCCACAATCTGATCTTTAGACATTTCCAGGCTGAATACCCCAACCGGTACCTTATTATACACTGCCGCATTTCTGGCAATATCCAGGGCTAAAGATGTTTTTCCAATAGAAGGCCTGGCAGCTAAAATGATTAAATCAGATTTCTGGAAACCTGATAGTATATTATCAAGATCAATAAAGCCAGTAGATACGCCCCTGATTGAACCTCTGTTTTTTGAAAGATTGTCTATTCTTTCAAAAGCTCCTTCCAATTCTTCTTTGATTAAAATAAATCTCTGAGTAAGGGATTTTTGGGATATGGAAAAGATTCTTTTTTCCGCTCTGTCTAATAATACATCAATATCTTCTAATTCATCTTGGCCCATCTGCCCTATATCAAAAGAGGCATCTATTAAATCTCTTAAAATTCTTTTTCTTTGAACTATTTTTGCATAATTTAATGCATGAAATGCATTAGGAACCGAATTTGTTAATTCAGTTAAGTATGTATTTCCTCCAATTTCTTCTAAAAGATTTTTTTCTTTTAATCTATTTGCTACAGAGAGAACATCAATAGCTTCTGCTTTTTCAAAAAGCTCTGAAACTGCTTCATAGATATGCTGATGATCTTTTTTGTAGAAGTCCCTTGCTTGAATTGAATCAACAACTTTTACAATCGCATTCTTATCAATCATTAAACATCCTAAAAGAGATTTCTCTGCATCAATATTCTGAGGTGGAAGCTTTGATGTGTTTGCCATATTCCTATTCTACACATTCAAGAAGAAGAGGCAATATTGCAAGAAAACGTAAAATATGGTATAATGAATATAGATAGTAAATGATAGTTCTTTGAAATTGATGGTAGCGCTTTGTAGCTAGACATGGCTTTAAAGCGCTACCATCAAAGTGAGGGTCAAATAGTACCTCTGCCTATCCAAGAGTGCAAAGCACTCGGGCTAATATGGTAGCGAGGTGTAGCATGCCGAACAGGTGGGACGCAGAAGAATCGGGCAAGCTCGGAACTGTTGGGTCATTCTCCATCTCTTATAAAGAGATGGGTAGAGTCCGAGTGTGTGCTGGTCACTACCGAGGAGAAACAATCGTGCGGATTTGGCCAGAGGAAGGGCAGAAAATGGAAAGCGCTGCTTGGTTAAGCCTAGTTGAGATGCTTACTAGTATCGCTCTCCGGTGCCCACGGGTGAGAGATCACGTCCACGTTCCGTCTGGAGACGGAGTGGACTTGGCCGATCAACTGGCAGTAGGGTATGTAGAGATCCGTCTATCGTTTAATGACTTCCTGATTAACTTTGGGAAAGCCATGGCGACGGCTGGACTATACCCTAACGACTGCAGAATAGAAGGTCTTGGCCCCAACTGGGTCAGGATCGGTATCTTCGTCCAGTTGGCAGTGGAAGGCAGATAACCCTCACAGAAACACAGAGGCCGACCCTTCGGGGTTGGCCTCTCTCTTTTTTAACTAATAATATATCCTCCTTCTATATCCTTTATCATATATCCTTTCTCTTCTATCTTCTTTCTTAAAATATCTGCTTCATCCCATTTCTTTGATTTTCTGGCTTTTTCTCTTAATTCTGCTAATTCTTTAATTTCTTTTGGAATTATCTTTTTCTTTAATTTTACGAAAATGAAATTAAAGATATTATCAAATCCTTTTAATGTTTCTAATATCTCTTTAACTTGTGACTTATTTAATGGATTTGCATCCATTAATTGATTAATAGATTTAATTAATTCAAAAATTACAGCAATGGCTTGAGGAGTATTTAAATCATTATCCATTGCTGATTCAAAACCTGTTTTTGATTTCTTTAAGATCGAATCAATCTTTTTATTCTTCTCCTTTCCTTTCTGAATTGAAAGCCTTTGAATGAATTCATCAATTCTTCTTAAATCATTTTCTGATTGTTCTATTGCCTTGTCAGAATAGTCAACAGGGGAGCGGTAATGGGCCTTGGAAAAGTAGTATCTTAATAGTCTTGAAGGATATTTATCCAGGAAATCTTTAATGGTGATGAAATTACCTAAAGATTTGCTCATCTTTTGTCCATTTACCATTAAGAATCCTGTATGCATCCAATATCTTACCATTGGGGATAGGTCAGATAGGGTTTCCATCTGAGCTATCTCTGCTTCATGGTGGGGGAATATCAAATCCCTTCCGCCTCCATGAATATCATATTGAGGGCCAAAATATTTTTCTGTGATAGCAGTGTCTTCTATATGCCATCCTGGCCTTCCAGGTCCCCATGGACTTGTCCATTTTGGTTCGCTTGGTATTCCTGAATAGAATTTCCATAGACAGAAGTCCGCTTTGTTTCTTTTGTTTTTTGCATCATCTATCTTAGAAACAGAATCTTCTGCTTGCATAGCAGTTCTTTTGGAAAGTTTTCCATAGTTTTTGAATGTAGAAACATCAAAATATATCCCATCTTCCGCCCTGTAAGCAACTTCTAAATTAACTAATCTGCTGATTTGGCTTACAATTTCCCTGATATGATCTGTTGCTCTGGCGTATTTGATAGGAAAAGTGATATTTAATGCTTTCATTGCTGATTGGCATTCCTTTTCAAACTTCTTGGTGAGTATTTTCCAAGAAGTATGGATTTCTTGGGCTTTTTTGATTATCTTATCATCAATATCTGTAATGTTTTGAAGATATGAAACAGCAAAACCTTTGCTTTTTAGATATTTTGCAAATATATCAAAGGCAATATATGTCCTGGCATGGCCAATATGGGGAGAATCGTATACGGTAATGCCGCAAACGTATAGTTTGAGCTTTTTTTGGTCTATTGGCTTTAAAACCTCTGCCTTATTGCTTAAGGAATTGTAAATCTTTAACATTATTCCATTTTAGCCCTAAAAATGGCTTCTTGCAATCATGACTTCTTTTTGGTACGATTTGCTCATATGAGCAAATCTGACCTGACAAAAGGATTAATAATTGGATTTTTGATGGGTCTTTTTTTTATTATCATAGGGCATAATGTAATTGATAGCATACAAGAGGGGATTTACTGGTTTTCTATTTCATATTTCTATCTTTTACCTTTAATTTTTCCTTGTTTAATCTGTATTTGGTTGTTATTTACTTCTTTAATTGGAAAGAAGTTTCCAATTATATATCAGATAGCTAGATTTCTTTCTGTCGGAGCATTAAATGCCTCAATATCTTTAGGAGTTTTAAATGCTTTGTTAATGATTACTGGCATTACTGAAAAAAATATCATTATCTATGCTTTAATTTCTGTATTTTCTAATTCCTTGGGTATCATTAACAGTTATTTCTGGAATAAGGTGTGGACATTTAAAAAGGAATTAAAAGCTAAAGGAAAGGAATTTATCCTTTTTTATATCTTTACAGGTATTGGTGTATTAATTAATATGGCAATAACTGTGTTATTTGCTAGAATAATAGGACCGGCTCTAAATATGTCCGGGGGAGTGTTGATAGGGCTGATTGCTCCAATATGTGGCATATTAACAGAAGCTGTCTGGAATTTCATCATTTACAAACTATTAATATTTAAAAATGAGCAACCTAGTACTGTATAGAAAATATAGGCCAAAGAATTTTTCTGAAGTTGTCGGGCAAGAGCATATTGTAACAACTCTTTCTAATGCTTTAGAAAATGATATGGTTTCTCATTCATATCTTTTTTGCGGCCCTAGAGGTTCCGGAAAAACTACAATTGCCAGGATTCTGGCTAAAGCAGTTAATTGCTTGGATAGAAAGGGAGCTGAACCGTGCAATAAATGCTCGGCCTGCTTGGAAATCAACAGCAATAGGGCAATTGATCTAATTGAAATAGATGCAGCATCAAATAGGGGAATTGATGAGATCCGCCAATTAAAAGAAGGGGCTAGATTTTCTCCTACTCGCCTTAAATACAAAGTATATATTATTGATGAAGCTCATCAATTATCAAAAGATGCTGCCAATGCATTGCTTAAGATATTGGAAGAGCCTCCGGCTCATGTAATATTTATCCTTGCTACTACAGATGCGCATAAAATGATATCTACTATCATTTCTCGCTGCCAAAGATTTGATTTTTACAAATTAACAGTTCCTCAAATTGTTAAAAAGTTAAAAACAATAGCTAAAGCAGAGAAAACAAAGATAGATGATGATGCATTGGAATTAATTGCTGCTAATTCTGAAGGAGCATTCAGAGATGCAGAAGGATTATTAGATCAAGTGATTACTTTTGCTCAGTCTATTAATGACAAGCATATAACAGCAGAGGAAATCAAAGAATTCTTAGGAATTATTGATTCTAAATTAATTTCTGAATTCTTTGATTTGTTAATTAAAAAAGACAGAGCTAAAGCAATAGGATTCTTTAATGAGAATGTAGAAAAGGGGATTAATCCTTTTGAATTTGCCAAGAATCTAATTGATTACATTAGATATGGTTTGCTATTCAAAATAGATCCTGATTTAAATAATTCTTTAACAAATACTTTAACTTCTGAAGATAGGCAAAAGATTGAGAAGCAAATGGCAAAGATTGAAGAAAAGGAATTAAGAGTATTTCTTAAGGTATTTTTAGAAGCTCAGGCTAGGATGAAATATTCTCCAATTCCTCAATTACCGATAGAGCTTGCTATTCTTGAAATTACAGATAAAAAAGAATAGGATAGAGGAATAATTGCGGGGTCGTCTAACGGTAGGACGCCTCCCTTTGAAGGAGGATACTCTAGGTTCGAATCCTAGCCCCGCAGCAGTCAGGTTGTAGTATCGAGAGACCGGGACACGTTACAGATATTTAATATTAAAAGGTCGAAATTAAATTAAACTACAAAATAGCATTATGGAACAAGATAAAGAATTAAAAGCTATTAACGATATTTTGTCATCCCTTAATGAATTAAAGGATGACGAACGGCTACGGATTATAAAATATGTAATTGAGCGTTTTAGAATTACTAATCTTAATGTAGATGGTAACCTTTCTATGCCCGACCAATCATTTCCGATCAAAGATACAAAATCTACTCCAATTCAATCGACTTGCATGAATACACCAGATATAAGAACTCTAAGGGAACAGAAAAACCCTAGGTCTGCAATTCAAATGGTAGTATTAGTGGCTTATTACCTTAAAGAAGTAGCGACAGTTAAAGAACGTAAAGAAGTGATAAATACGAACGATATCGAAAAGTATTTTAAACAGGCGGGTTATAGATTACCAGTAGGTAAACATGGAGCTGCTGATACTTTGAATAACGCAAAAAACGCCGGCTATTTAGAAGCTGCTGCCAGGGGGACATATAAGCTGAATCCTGTTGGATATAACTTAATAGCTTACGTATTGCCCGAAAATAATTCTGGCCATGAGAAAAAAAAGAACAATAAAAACCGAAAAGAAAGAAAGATTGCAAGGGGAAGAAAATAATAATTCTGTTAACTCATGTTTCATTGATCCTTCATTAAATGGCGAAGTATTTTTATATATTTTTAAAAAAACAAATAGCTTGCTTTTAGACATTAAACATACAAAGTCTGTACAGATTAGCTCTATATCGTTCCGTGAGACAATAAAGCAATTTGTAAAAGATTATTTCCGACTTTTACGACCAGAACTATCTGCTCAAGGTATTCAAACCGTTAATCTTGATAAGTTGATGCAGGTTTTAATGAAGATGGCAAATTTTTATACTTCAACAAAAATCTACAAAAAGATTATAG
>JAQTNP010000026.1 GCA_028713795.1 Minisyncoccota bacterium | reverse complement strand
GTTTAAAATAGTGATGGCATGAGCTCTTCTTCTGCCCCAAGAGGCAGTAGCGTTTTCCAGAACCCAGGTAATTCCATCTAAAGAGCTCCAGATATCGCTTTCATGAACATGGCTTTCATATGACAATGCCTTCTTTCCGTCTCTTACTCCGCCAAAAACCCATAGCTTTCCATTAAAAGCTATCCCTGTATGAGCATCTCTTTTCTGCCAATTAGCAGAAGATGTTGCTTCATTCCATGCAAGTAATGTTGGATCAAAAATCTTTACTGTTTCTTCTTGCGTAGTTGTTGCTTCTTCAATAGTATTTTCTGAAACTTCTTCTTTTGGAGGTTTTTTAAAATATGCAATAGCAGAAAAAAGTAGGATAAAAAAGAGAAAAAGAATAACTAGAGCAATGAAAGATTTAAATGTTTTATTCATGTTAATATATTCTAGCATAAAAGAGGAAAGGCGGGGCTCAGGGCCCCGCCTCAAACTGTGTCTCAGCGATCGAGAAAGCCATGTTCACTCTTGCATTCCGATAGGGGATTTCTTCGGCCCAGTGAATTCCGGCAAAGTGTTGAACAAGCCGAGCATGAACAGCCTCTCCCAGACCAGCTAAGATCGGTAGCTCCTGGGCTAGCGCCTGTTCTACTCCCAGAGCAACATCTTTGCACTTCCGACAGTGCCTAATCCGAAGCTCTTTGAAGAATGACGATTCTCCGTCCCGCGGACATCTGACTGCGTTGACGAAACCGTCATTCCTAAAATCCTCTAATACTATCCCCTCTGGTGGATAATCTATACCAAAGAGAATTGTCGTCTCAACGTTCACCCCCGAATGCTTGCCATTGTCCAAGAGTCTCATCTCGAGCACCACCCGCATTGGCATCCTCCTTTTAGATCGCCGATGATGGAAAGAACATTCTCATTCTATCTCTTCCATTCTTTTTTTGTCAATTTTATTCAAATTTTATCGGCACTCTTAAAAAATCATCATTTTCTGGCAATCCGGAAGGATTGTCTTTTAAAAGCATTAGGTCTGCTTTTTCAATTTCAGTATTTGTAAATTCAATTTTAGCTTCAAATAGAACAAAATCCTCTGTCATCCAATCAGATTTTGCAGTAGCTACGGTAGTAGCTAATATATTTCCTTTCTCATCAATTAATTTTATAGGAAAGCTTGCTTCAAAAAACCATTGCCCCCTAGCTTCTCCTGATATCTCAATAGTATTTCCTACTACGGCATTAGGCCTTGGATTATCTATCCTAATCAAATCTTTTTTTTCAAATTCATTTCCAATGTCCTGAGTAAATGTTTTTCCATCTTTAGTAGAGCATCTGGCAGGATAGCTTTCCATGATAGGATTGCCGGCAGCTGCGCATTGATCAAAATCAGTGATTTCATTATGCGGAGCATTAGCTACATATGTAAAAACAAACCAAATAATTAAAGCTATGATTATTATTCCTAAAATATATATTAATATCTTTTTGCTATTCATGTTTTTGTTTTAATTAATATATTTTAACATAATTTAAACTTAAAAACCGCATTCTGCGGTTCTTAAGTTGCTCAAGTAGATAGTAAGCCGAATTCTGTATCCAATAAATTGGATTGGCAATCATTTGTCTTGGCCAAAAATCTCTTTTTGGCTCCAGCGAGTTACCTTTACCCTGATAAGTTTGATAAAATCAGACTTTCAGGGATTTACTCTTGCACCCAGGTAGGGATTTAGCCGTTTCATTATCTAAGTTGCCTTAGATACTTATCCTTTATGCAAGGATAGTTTCTGATTCTCATCAGAAACCGTCTCTGTTCGCACCCCTCTATCACTAGGGACGGGTATTACCCGCTACCATTTCTAATTTGTAAAAAATTAGGCGAGTGTTCGGACTTTCCTCGATGAATTGAATTCACCGCGATTGCCTAATCTACTTGAGCATTTTAATTATATCAGAGAATATTGTTTTGTCAAATCAAAACAAACTCTTCACTTCCTTATCTAACGCCTCATTAGCAGCCCTGTCTGCCTGCCTATTTTCCTCTCTTGGAATTAAAGTAAATGTTGTTTTCCCAATCTCTACTCTCAAATTCCAAGCTTGCATAAAAAGAGATTGGATCTTTGGTTCTATTATTTTGTATTCCCCTCTTAATTGGGAAACCATTAATTGAGAATCAGATCTGACTTCAATATCATATTCCTTTATCTTTTCTTTTCCAAATAATGCTTTGGATTTTTTCAAAGCAAAAATTACTGCTTGGTATTCTGCTTCATTATTCGTAGCAATCCCTATGGCCTGGCCATAGGTTTTAATAGTTTCTCCTTTCTGATCACAAAATACCACCCCTATTGATGCTTTTCCGGGATTTCCTCTAGAAGCCCCGTCTGTATATATGATTAGTTTATTCATCTTTTTGGCAAGGATTTTTAATGAAATATTTTTCTAAGGCGACTCTTGCTTTTTCCATATTACTATTTTTTATCCTGCATCCGCAGGCCAAAGCATGGCCTCCATATCCCAAAAACAAGCTTTTACAGCTTGCCATGGCCTTTACTCCATCGCAACCTCTTGGTGGCCTGACCGAACCAACGCTTTCGTCTTTCCCTATTTTAAACAAAAATACTGGTTTTTTGTATCTGTTGCATATTTTAGAGGCGACAACGCCAATCATTATTGTAGGCCAGTTTCTGTCCCCTTCAAAAACAATAATATTGTTTTTATCAGCAATTCTTTCTTCAACTTCTCCTACAATTTCTTGAACTCTTTTTTTCTTTTCAAGGTTTTGTTTTATCAAAGCCCTGGATAGAACAATAGCTTCTCTCCTGGATTCAGAGGTTAAAAGAATATATGTTTCTGTTAAATGGCCGGATTTTTCAGCGCTGTTTAACGGCGCTATTATCTTCTGAGAAACTTCTGTAGAATCATCGTCTATTAATTTAGTTACATCCTTTAGGGCCTTTAATCCAGTCCTTTTGGTATATTTTAAAGCGTTGAGTCCTTGATCAACCATTATCTTGTTTTCATCTTCAAGAGGCATCATATCGGCAATAGTGGCTAAAGCAACTAATTCTAAAAATCTTTCTGGCTCCCATTTAAGCAAGGAACTGTCCAAAATAGGTTTCATCAACCTATACATCAATCCTGCAGTACAAAATGATTTGAAGGGATATGTTTCATTTTTCTGCAACAAATCTACCACCACATCTGCTTTCGGTAATTTCCCATCTAAAATCTGGTGGTGATCAATTATGGAAACAGAAAATCCGAGTTTTTTTGCAATTTCCACTTCTTTTATATTGCTGATTCCGCAATCTAAGGCAAAAAATTGGGCAGGAGCGTATTTTTTTAAAATTTCCAAAGCAGATATGGTAATTCCATATCCATCTTTTTCCCTATTTGGGAAATATATTTTAATTCCCTTTTTTTTGTATCCAGGGTTTAAAATTTCTAATGTCTCTTTTAAAATAACTGCCGCAGAAATTCCATCTAGATCAGCGTCGGCAAAAATAACAACGGGTTCCTTTTTCTGGGCTGTTTGTATAATTTTCTGAGCTAATTTTTTAGCTCCTAATATTTCATCCATATTGAATTTCAGAAATTAATCCAAAACATCTATTCCCACAATGCTTTCTCCTGCCACGAATTTCATGGCTGAAAGCTCCCCCAGCGAAACAAAGGAAATCTTATCCCTCAAATCAGCTAATTTTAGGAAGGCTATGGTTGATCTTCCAGATGCTATCTTGTATCCATTGCTATGCGCAATAACCTTGGCTATTTCTCTTGTTCCATTGGCAAACCTGTCATTTTCAAACATTCCCATTGAACCGCTCCAGAATATTGTCTGGGCTGTTTTCAGGATTTCGGAAAACAAGAGAACTGATTCTGGCCCTATGTCGTAGCACTGTTCCTCTTTTCTAATAGCTCCAATAGCTGAAATATGCATATAGTCATTGTCTATCGTGCTTAGGGAAACTATACTGTCTACCGGAAGATGAATTTTTTGATTAGTCAAATCAATTTTAGAAGCTACTGCATCTAAAAAGGGATCACGGAATGACTTGCCAATAGTAATTCCTTTAGCTGAAAGAATGAAATTGGCTATTTCCCCGCCAATAAGCAAGTGGTCAGCGATAGAAGACAATCTCTCTATTATCCCTATCCTGGCAGTAAGATTTGATCCTCCCAATACTGAAATCAACGGCCTCTGGGGATTTAAAGTGATTTTTGATAATTCTAATAGCTCCTGTTCAAACAACAATCCGGCGCAGGAAGGAAGTAAAAGGGGAAGATGAGTTATCGTTGCATATTGGTAGCAAGCGATAGAAAAAGCCTCATTAATATATGCTTCTCCTAAAAGAGAAATCTGCTGGGCAAAGGGCAGACTATTTTCTACTTCCTGAGGATATAAAGAAAGGTTCTCCAAAAGAATTACATCTTTTGGCTGCATAGCTTGGACTGTTTTTTTAAGATTCTCGCTTAAAAGATCTTTATAGAATTTAACTGGCCTATCTATTTCTTTAGAAATATTCTCGGCTATCTTCTGGAAATTAAAAATATTTGATATTTCTTTTTTGGTTAGAATCCTGTGTTCGTTAAAAACATTTTTACCGTGGGCAATTATAATAATTCTGGCATTCTGAAAAAGAAGGTATTGAATAGTTGGAATAATCTTCTTAATTTTGAAATCATCCACTAGGTTCCCTCTTCCGTCAAAAACATCATCAAAATCACAACGCAAAATTACCCTCTTGGTTTTTAAATTGAGATCTTTCAATGTTTTCATTAATATATTCTACCTTACTAAAATCAAAGTTTCAAATTATCCCCAGGCTTCAAAAATCCATTCTCCTTTTTATCCTCTAACTCATCTTTCTTTTCTAATGCTTTGTCTAATGCTTCATTCACTTCATTAATGTCAGGCGTTTTTTTATCCTTATCCTTCTTTTTATTTGGAGAAAAAGGGATGGGAGCATTTTTCATAATCTGGCTCAAAGAAATTGCCCTTACTTTTCCTTCTTCCCTTTTGGCGGCATTCTCGTCTAGCTCGCCAACCCATTGGGAAATTTGATCTTCAACAATACTTCTTTCCTGAGCATATCTCTGTCTTGAATATTTAATAATTTCTTCTTTGTAATTCTCTTCTGGTTTTGACAAGGCAGGCAAGGTAGTTGCTGAAAATGGCCTTCCAGCTATCCCATCAATCATGAGCTTAACGTATATGCTATACTTTGTCAGATTGACAAAATCCTCTGATACGAATACAGGGGCGAATTCTTTTTCCAGATATTCTGAATCCTCGGCTCCTATTCTGAAGGTAATTATTGTCCCAACGTTGCCGAAAATAGCAGCTGCCACCTCCTCTTCAAGCTGAAGAATGTATTGATGGGCTAAAGTAAGACAAAGGCGGTATTTTCTAGCTTCAGACAATATGCTGGCAAATGATTCTGTGGCAAAGTTTTGGAATTCATCAACATATAAAAAGAAGTCTTCTCTCTGCTCTTCGGGAATATTAACTCTTTCCATGGCAGCCAGATATAGTTTAGTCACAACAAGAGCTCCCAAGAGCATTGAATTGGCCTCCCCTATTCTTCCTTTTGAAAGATTAACTATGAAAATCTTTTTTTCGTTCATAATATCGGCCATATCTATCGTTGATTTTATCTGACCGATAATATTACGGATCAAAGGATTGGAAACAAATTGCCCAACCTTGTTTTGTATAGCAGCCGTAGCCTCTACTTCGTATCTTTGGGTATATCTTGCATATTCTTGAGTCCAAAATGCTTTGATCACAGGATCCGTTATTTTCTCAACAACCTTTTTCCTATACTCTGGATCAGAAAGCAACCTATTAATACCCAAAAGGGTTGAACCAGGATATTCGAGTAATGATAGTATACAGTTATGAAGAATATATTCCATTCTGGCAGACCATACATCAGGCCATATTTTCTTGAATACGCTCATTAACCCTGAAGCAATTAAATGCCTGGTCTCCGGATCCTTGGATTCCATGATATTGAATCCAATAGGCCAACTCAAGTCTGCCGGATTGAAATATATTACATCTTCTATCCTTTCTTTGGGCACATAGTTTAAAAGTTCTTCTGCTACCTCCCCATGAGGATCAATAAAAGCCACACCATATCCATTTTGGATATCTTGGGCGGCCATATTGGCCTCAAGAGTAGTTTTTCCCATGCCTGTTTTCCCTATAATATATACATGCTTTCTTCTATCATCGAGCTTAATCCCAAATTTTCTCTCAGTATTCCTGAAATTTGTAGTAGCAAAATAATTGATGTATGTTTCTGCCATATTTTTACATTATTGGAAGATTAGCTGGAGGCTCTGATTTTTTACTTTCAATTCTTTGGACCATTGGTGCCGGAACATTGGTTCTGCCAACAAAATGGAATATAGTGGCTAATTCTTCGATATTCAGAACAAATTTCTTCTCTTCAATAGGATATTTATAGTAAAGTCTTGCCATATATTGCCTCCATATCCTTCTTTTTACCATATACAAAAGAGAATCATATAGAAAAATATTCATAAAATACCTTTCGTGTTTTCTAACTTTAGTAATGCTTCTGCCCCAGGGTTTCAAGCCATTTAAATTCTCTGTATTGAAATTAGCAAAGAAAGTCATTGTGTTTTTTAGATTGGGTTTGTAGAAAGCTCCTTTTTTTCCCCAAAAAATAAATCTTATCATACATTCAAACATTGGTTTTGACACCTTATTCTCAATTCCAGCAACAACATCTCTTTCTCCGGGGCTTAATCTCATTTCAGAAGGAATAATCTCTTCTTTTTTCTCTAGTTTCTCTGGCTCCTGATATCCAAAAGCAATAGTATTAAAGGCATCTTGTATTATTGGTCTTCTTTGAGAAGCTTTGGCTGGTGTTCTTTTTAAGAGCACAGATGTTTCTTTTTTAGCCCTAGTAACATAATCATTGTCAATATTGGTAACTGGCTTTAATCTTAACTGTACCCAAAGATTTTCCCCTGGTTTTAATTTAGACATACCCTCAAGCAAAGCAGCCATAGGATCTATTCTTTTTTCTTCCAATAATGATTCGCTCTGCTCAAAGAATTGACTGTATGTTTTGATAGGATAAACATCTGGTTTTGTCATCTCATAGTCGCAACCCCAAAGCTCCCATTGATTATTGGGAATATCTTTTGGAGCTTTCAGGGTATAATCTTCAACCAAGCTGACTTCTACATCTGGATATTGGGCAAAAATATTGGATTCGATGAAATTCCTAGTTGCTTCAGGAATTCTTAAATAGAAATGGATATTTCCTCCTTCGCTTACTATCTCTATGGTCATGGAAATTTGATACTTCCCGTCTATCCATTTTTCCCACCAGTCAGGTGGATCATATATCATCCACCATCCGGCAAAAACTTGTTCCATTGCTTTATATGGCCTGATTACGTCTCTTGGCATTTTAAGCTCAAGAACAATGTATTTATATGTTTTATCAAAGGCCTCATTTCTCCACCAAAGATAAAGGAAGATGAATATCTTCCATGCAAAAAATGGAACGATTATCCACCACCAATCAGAGATAATCTTGAGAACCAAAGTGATATAATTTGACATTATTTTGACTTTTCTTACTTAAGCCAAATTTTTCCGTCTCCAGCTCTTGAAAAAATATTCTTATCCTGCAGATTAAGAACGATAGTATTTGCCTTTACTTGTCTTCTTCTTAAAACCTCTTGAGCGATTTCCTGCTTTGTCATTGGCTTG
>JAQTNP010000025.1 GCA_028713795.1 Minisyncoccota bacterium | reverse complement strand
ACATCATGTGGATATGGAACTTGCTCAAGCACCCAAAAACCACAATGGTATTGCTCAGGAGGAAGCTGTACATATTCTTGTTACAATGATTCAACTTGTCAGCCATCATGTACTAATGAATGCTCATCTGGACAAAAAAGATGCAGCTCTACTACAGGATACCAGACTTGTGGAAACTATGATTCTGATTCTTGCTATGAATGGGGAACTGTAAGTACTTGTACTGGTAGCACCTCATGTGGATATGGAACCTGTTCTGATAGCCAAAAACCACAATGGTATTGTACTGGCGCAGGCACATGTACATATACTTGCTATACATCTTCAACTTGTCAGCCATCATGTACTAATGAATGCTCATATGCCGGACAAACTGAATGCTATGGAAATGGGGTAAGGACTTGTGGCAACTATGACTCAGACTCTTGTTTGGAATGGGGCAGTACCAGCACTTGTACTGGTAGCACATCATGTGGATATGGAACTTGCTCAAGCACCCAAAAACCACAATGGTATTGCTCAGGAGGAAGCTGTACATATTCTTGTTACAATGATTCAACTTGTCAGCCATCATGTACTAATGAATGCTCATATGCCGGACAAACTGAATGTGTAAACAGTCATTCATATAGAACATGCGGCAACTATGATTCAGATTCTTGTTTGGAATGGGGAACGACTACTAATTGTCCTAGCGATACTTGTATAGGAACCACATTAAGACAATATTACTGTAATTGTGGATCAGGATGCGGAAGCGGCTGTTCATATACTGACACTCCGAATAGTTCTAGTTGCGGTTACGCTAATCCTATTAATGTAACCTGTAGTGGTTCTCCAAATCCCGCTCAAATAGGACAAACTGTATCATTTGCTCCCTCTGTCTCAGGAGGAACGGGATCATATACATATTCCTGGACAGGAGATTGTACTGGAACCAGTCAAAATTGTTATAAATCATACTCTAGTGCAGGAATTAAAACTACTACTATATATGTAACTTCAGGCAGCCAGTCAGGATATGCTAATTGTTTTGTAACAGTTGAACAATCCTGTCCTGTCTGTACTAATGAATGCTCATATGCCGGACAGAGCGAGTGTATAGGAAACGCTGTGAGGACATGCGGCAACTATGATTCAGATTCTTGTTTGGAATGGGGTAGTACCAGCACTTGTACTGGTAGCACATCATGTGGATATGGAACTTGCTCAAGCACCCAGAGACCACAATGGTATTGCTCAGGAGGAAGCTGTACATATTCTTGTTACAATGATTCAACTTGTCAGACTAATACTCTTGGCTGCCATGATAATGATGTATGGTATTTGAACTATTTAGGCCAACCGCAGAATAAATATCAGGATTGTGGAGATAATTATTGCGATAATTTTGGCCAGGCATATTGTTATAATGGAGATGTGTACAGATCAAGAAACTGCTACAACAAAGGATGCTCTGGAAGCTCATGCTATTCATATACTAATACCGAACAGCAATTATATCAGGATTGTACTGGAAACCAAACCTGTAGCAACGGCCAATGCGTAAGCCAATGCGAATGCACAACTGGCGCATGCTGTGATGGATGTCATTACAAGACAAATAAAACTATCTGTAATACCCAATCAGAGGTTGAATATTCTTGCCCTTGGGGGACTGGATGTGGATCTGATGTAGGGAAAAGAATTAGAACAAAATATCAATATTGTTCAGGATCTAGCGCTACTTGCTCTGGAAATTGGAGTGATTGGGGGTCTTGGACAACTTGGTTAGTAGCTGACTATTGTTCTAGCGGAGAAGTATGCAGCTCAGGAAAACAAACCTGCACATATAAGTCAAGCTGCAACCAGATCTTAACCAAGGGTTGCTATAACGATAATGTATATTGGTTTGACCAGAATGGGCTTAGGGGCGCATTATACAAATCATGCAACGATAACAATACTTGTACTTTGGATGGCTGTTCTAATGGCAAATGTACTAATATATTAAAATGCGATGGAACAACTTGCGCCAAAGATTCAAAAGATTATTGTGATAATTGCGAGCACTGCGGAGACGGAATATGCGGATGCGAGGAAAATGTTTGTACATGCGCTACCGACTGTAAGGTGACTACAATAAGCATATCACTGCTTGGAAAGATATCTGAAGCAACAGGGGATTGGCAGGAATCAATTTCTGCTACCCCAGATGCGACCCTTGAATTCTTATTAATCTTTGCCAATAATGGAGATAGCGATTTAAACAATATTGTTTTGACTGCTGCTATTCCTTCAGAAATCACTCCTAATGGAGATTTAAGTATTGATGGAATTCCATATGGCGGAGATATTAGAAGTGGAATAACCTTGGCTCAAGTTCCTACTAGAGGCATTAAAACTATTACTTTTAGCGGAAAAGTGGCTAAATCAGGATTAATTGATTTATATAAAACGGATTTAGGTTTTACTGCCCAGGCTGTAGCTGGTAGTATTTCCGTAACTGACTATATAAGTATTTCTTTGTCAGGAGCGCAAGGAACAAGCATTGGAACTGCTTCTATTGCTGAAATATTAAGAGGTTGGTTATTCTGGTTAGCCCTGATTCTAGTCTGTATCGTTTTATTAGCCATGGGAATATTTTATCTGTTATTCTGGCTGATTAGGCAAAGAAGGCAAAAGATTACATTCCAGAATCAAGAGGTAACATTAAGATAAAGGTAAGACAGATATAAGGAATCAAAAGGACCCGCAAGGGTCTTTTTGAATTTGATATATGTGAAAGGAGGGTGGCGCAGGGCCACCCTCCAGAGGATTCTCTGACCCGGTTGTAGTCTCGCTCGACTAGAAGCTGCTATCGTCACCTCTTCTCGCGTAGACAGGAAGGGGGTTGCCGATAGGCAAACTTCAGGATGAATCAGAGAATTCTCACAAGCTACTATGTCTAGTTTCGGCATCCTAGTACATCGGTTGCAAGATCTTGGTTCTGTATTTTTCGGAGATCGCACCGAGGAGCTGGATTCCATTCCTAGACAATTTCTTTTTATCATATCTCTCTAATATTTCAATAGCTTGTTTTAGTTATCCACAATTAAAGTGGTTGACTGGTAGTTATCTGTGGACTATAGTGGAGAATTAGGGTGGATTGTGGATAAATGTGGGGATAACTAACCCTAACTGTGGATAACTATGTTCATCAGCGAATATACCTACAATCTAGACGACAAAAGAAGACTGGCTATCCCAGCCAAATTTAGGAAGCTTTTGACCAGGAAGGCAGTTATCACAAAAGGGCTTGATAACTGCCTTTGGCTTTTTCCTGAAAAAGAATGGAGCGCCTTAGCAGAAAAGATAGGAAAATTACCAATATCTCAAGCAGATGCAAGAGGTTTTTCCAGGGTAATGCTGGCAGGAGCCACTGAAGTAGTAATTGATTCTTTAGGAAGAATTTTAATTCCCGACCACTTAAAAGAACATGCCAAATTAGATAAAAAAACGGTAATTGCCGGCATTGATAAAAGAATTGAAATATGGGATGAGGCCAGATGGAAAGCATATCAGAAACAAACAGCCAGCGAGCTTGATGATATGGCCGAACGTTTGAAGGAGTTGGGAATTTAACAATATGCACACCCCAGTACTCCAAAAAAAGATATTAGAGGGCTTAAGTCCAAAACCAAATGAAAACTTCATTGATGCAACATTCGGGTTCGGAGGCCATGCAACAGATATATTAAAAAGAATCAGGCCAAATGGAAAATTGATAGGAATAGAGATAGACCCGGCAGAGATAAAAACATTCAAAGAAGATAATAGCTTTAATCAGGAAGCATTAGACAGATTGATTCTTGTAAATGATTCATATGTCAATCTTTCAAAAATAGCTAAAGAAAATGATTTGAGGATAAATGGAATTCTCTTTGATCTAGGACTATCAAGCTGGCACTTTGAAAAGAGCAATAGGGGATTTTCTTTCAGAAAAGACGAGGCGCTAGATATGAGATTTAATCCTGAAAAGAATCAATTAACAGCATTTGAGATAGTCAATTACTACAAAGAAGACCAGATAGAAAAGATATTGAAAGAATTTGCCCAAGAAGACCTTTCAAAGATAATTGCCAGAAATATTATCAAGGCCAGAGATGTAAGGCCGATAAGAACAACATCTGATCTACTGGCGATAATAATGAACAATCTTCCCAAGTGGTACAAGCGAAGAAAGATTCATCCGGCTACTAAAACATTTCAAGCATTAAGGATGGCAGTAAATAATGAACTGGAAACGATAAGAAAAGGCATAGAAGAAGGGGTAGGGACATTAGAAAAGAATGGAAGGATAGCAGTGATATCATTTCATTCTCTAGAAGACAAAATTATTAAGGAAATGTTTAAAGACAAAGAGTCGGAAGGGAAATTAAAGATAATCACCAAAAAACCAATAACAGCAAAATTTAATGAGGTGAAAGCAAATCCTCGCAGCAGATCAGCAAAATTAAGAATAGCAATAAAAATATGATGAAAAAAATAACAGTTAAAAAAATGAAGCTAAGAGGATTTTGGGTAATATCAATCCCTTTGCTTGCCATTCTTTCTTTAATATATGTTTTCCAGGTAAATGCTATTACCAATAATGCATATAATATTGCTAATCTGCAAAAAGAAACAAAAAAGATAGCTCAGGATAATGAAGGCTTGGAAGTAAAAATTACTCAACAGGCATACTTGCCTAATGCCACGAAAATAGCAGAAAACCTTTTACTTGAAAAGATAAATAGGATAGAATATTTGAATGTAGCCCAAGGGGTTGCTGTGGCAAAATGAAATCATCATGGAGGATTAATTTCATTTTAGGATTTTTTGTATTTGCAGGCATACTAATCGTTTCACGATTAGCTTGGCTGCAGATTTTTAATGCCCAGACATACAGGGCTTTAGCAAAAGGGCAACAGGAATTTTTTGAATCTCCTCAGCAAGAAAGAGGGGAAATTTTTTTAAACAGATTGTCCGAAGAACCAATTAGGGTTGCTTTGAATAAAAACTGGTGGAAGTGTTATGCTTCACCAAAAGAAATATTAGATATATCTAAAGCTTCAGATTCATTATCTGATTTCTTAGATATTGATAAAGAGATCTTAATGGAAAAACTTAACAATGATTCTTCCTACTATCTTTTAAAAGAGAAAATGTCTGAAGAGGAAATGAATAGGATAAAAAAGATGGATATTAAGGGGATTCATTTCTCTTTGGAAAAATATAGGTATTACCCATATCAGGAATTAGCCAGCGATGTCTTGGGATTCGTAAACCAGGATTTTAAGGGAGAATACGGGATAGAGAAATACTATAATTACTGCCTGATTGACGATAAAGAATGGCTGAGAAGAAAAATAAGCCCCTATGGGTATTCTTTAGAAGAAAGTAGCTCCATCGAAAAGGGATGCGATGTATATCTGACAATAGATAAAAATATACAATTGCAAGCAGAAGGCCTGCTTGCTCAGGCCAAAGAAGAATATGAAATTGAAGGAGGCCAGATCATTGTCTTAGACCCTAATACCGGAAGAATTCTGGCTATGGCAGAATATCCGTTCTTCAATCCTAATAAATACGGAGAATCAAATCTTCAAACCTTAAAAAATGGGGCAGTCCAGGATCTTTTTGAACCTGGTTCAATGTTTAAAGCCATTACCATGGCTAGTGCCTTAAATGAAAAGGTAATTACAGAAGAAACAACATATGAGGATAAAGGATCTGTAACTATCAATGGCAGAAAATTATCTAATTTTCACGGAAAGGTATTTGGCGTAGTTAATATGACTCAGGTTTTGGAAAAATCAATCAATACAGGGGCCGTATTTGCTGAAAGCAAAATTGGAAACAAAACATTTCTTAAGTATCTTGAGAAATTTGGAGTATTTGAAAAAACAAATATTGAATTGCCAGGAGAGTCATATTCAAAAAACACAGTTTTAAAATCTGGCAGAGATGTTAATTTCGCTACTGCGGCATTTGGACAGGGAATTGATATGACTCCTGTTAATTTAGTAAGGGCTTTTTCTGTCTTAGCCAATGGCGGAAAATTAATTAATTTGCATATTGTTGATTCTGTAAAAGAGGGGGCAAAGATTACAAAAACAGAAACCAAGGTATTAAAACAAGGGGTTATCTCAAAAGATACTTTAAATCAATTAACTAAAATGCTTGTTCAGGTTACTGAAAGCGGATATGGAAAAAAAGCAAAGGTACCCGGCTACTATGTTGCTGGAAAAACAGGAACTTCGCAGATTCCATTTACTAGCTTAGGAATTAGCAAGGCAGGGTATAGTGAAAAAACATGGCAGAGCTTTATCGGTTTCTATCCTGCTTTTGAGCCAAAATTCCTAATGCTGGTTAAATTAGATAATCCCAATACTTCTACTGCAGAATATTCTGCTGCCCCCATATTTGGAAAACTGGCCCAATATATTCTCAATTATTACAAAGTTCCTCCTGATTATGAGGAAATTGAAGAAAAGTAAATGGCAAACGACCTGTGCTAGACAGGTCGTTGCTCTTCCTCCTTTTTCTGTTTTTCCTTGGCCATCTTCTGGTCTGCTTCTCCGCGCCAGAAGAAATCATGCTGCTCAAGATACTTCCAGTAGCTCAGAAAGGCGAGGATTCTGAGCATGATGGACATCACCAGGATGACATTGGCAGATTTGACAGCTGCCTCCTCTTGGGCAGTTCCAGCCAAAACCATGGCTACGCAGATTCCGAAGATGAAAATCACGTAGGAGACCTTACCGTACAGATTCGGCCAACAGGTATCGTTTTTCACCTGGAACTGGTAAAAGCCGATCGTCATGGTCAGAACCTGGAACAAGATGTAGATCTTCATGATGTCTTGGTTAAGCATCATGTATCCCTGATACAGAAGGACTCCTGTCAGAGAAAGATCTACAAGGTGGTCGAAGTAACCTCCCAGAGTGGTTGGTACTCTGAGTTTTCTGGCAAGGTATCCATCGATTGCATCAGTCAGAGCAGCAAGGATGAGAATTGCTGCTGCAAATCTGACTGGATGAATCGGAGACCACATGCCATGAATGATCAAGATGGCAGCTGCCCAACCAACCAACAGAAGGCGAAGAAGAGTGAAAGAACTAGGGATTGCCAACATTGGACACCTCCTTTTGTGTCTTCTGCTATTCTATCCTTAATTTAATAATTGGCAAGACCCTTTTGTTATGTTAATATATGAGGTATTAGCGGCCCCATCGTCTAGCGGTTAGGACATAGCGTTCTCAGCGCTGTAACACCGGTTCGATTCCGGTTGGGGCCGCACAACTGGAAGCGTGGCAGAGTGGCTGATCGCGCTGGTTTTGAAAACCAGTAGGGATAAAACCCTCGGGGGTTCGAATCCTCCCGCTTCCGCCAATTGATTTTAATTATTCATGAAACCAGAATTTCCTGAAATTATTGAAGTTCTTATTGAAATTCTAAAAGGAGAAAACAAGAAATATGAATATGATATGGAATCTAAATCTATCAAATTAGAAAAGGTTTTAGATTCTAGACTGGGTTTTCCTTTAGATTATGGCTTTATCCCTGAAACTTTAGCGGGGGACGGAGAATGCTTGGATATTTTAGTCATTAATGAGAATAGAATAGCTCCCGGAACAATAGTTAAGGCAAGACCTATCGGAGTAATGGAAATGTCTGACGATAATGGAGTAGATGACAAAATATTAGGAGTTAATATTGATAGCAAGATAGAATCAATTGAAGATTTAGATCATAAGGAATTAGAAAGGATAACTAATTTCTTTGGATTGTATAAAGAATTAGAAAATCCCAGCATAGAAATTAGGGGATGGCAATCAAAAGAAAGGGCTATTGAATTAATAGAAAAGGGGAGAGAGGCTTTTAAGAAAATACCTAGTGCCTATCTTATGTCTTCAATCAAAGAGGCCGAGGAAGAAATTAGGAATGGAGAAGTTTATTCCTTTAAAAATAATAAGGAAGCTCTAAGCTTTATTGATAAGATAGGGAAAAAGAGAACCTCTTGATTCTGTATCCTTTAAATGTTAATATATCAACATATATGGCAGATTTAGTGTTAATTCTAATCATTGCGTTGGTTGCATTAACCAGCCCTATAGCTGTTTTTTTTCTTGTAAAGTTCCTTTCTAAAAACAAAACAGATCAAAAACAAAATGAAGCCCTATTAAGCCTTGAAAGAAGAATGGGGGACTTAATGAATGAATTAAAAGGAACTGTTGATGGGAAATTAACAGAGATAAGGAGCGGATTTGATAAAAGCTCTAATGCAATGAATTCCCAGATGGTTTCAGTAGTAAAAGAAACTACACAGCTAAAGCAGGGGGTAGAGGAGTTAAGCAATATTGCCAAAGAAATATCAACATTTCAGGAATTCTTTAAGGCTCCCAAATTAAGAGGGCAATGGGGAGAAGCTACTTTGGAGCATATTCTCGGGCAATATTTTCCCAAAGAATTGTACCAAAGACAATATTTATTCTCCAGCGGAGAGCAAGTAGATGCGAT
>JAQTNP010000024.1 GCA_028713795.1 Minisyncoccota bacterium | reverse complement strand
CTCAGCAATTAAGGCATACCTCTTTTGCTTCTGTTGAAGTTATCCCTGTTTTGCCCAAAACCCAGTTAAAATCTATTGAAATAAAGCCAGATGATATAAAGATAGATACATACAGGGCATCTGGGCCAGGAGGGCAGTATGTAAATAAAAGGGAAACAGCGATAAGGATAATTCATATTCCCACAAATATTACTGTAACCTGCCAGAGCGAGAGATCTTTGTCTTTGAATAAAGAAAAAGCAATAGAGATTCTTTTAGCCAAGATTTATCAGAAAAAGCAGTCTGAAGAAGAAAAAAAGATAGAGGCGATAAAAGGAAAAAGAGTTTCTCCAGAGTGGGGGAATCAGATACGATCATACATTCTCCATCCTTACAAACTGGTCAAAGATTATAGGACAGAAACAGAATCAAAAGACACTGAAGATGTTTTGGAAGGCAATCTTGATCTTTTTATAGAATCACAGATAAAATTAAGGTAGAATACAGGTATGATAAAGTTTGAGAATATTACCAAGAAATACTCTTCGCGAATTACTGCATTGGACAATGTGAGTTTTGAAGTCAAAGAAGGGGATTTTGTTTCCATTGTAGGCAGGTCCGGATCTGGAAAGACCACTTTGATAAGATTGCTGCTTTTAGAAGAAAAGCCCACCTCAGGAAAGATATTTTTTGATGGGAAGGATATTTCCTCAATTCCTGAGCATGATATAGCGGAATACAGGCAGCAGATAGGAGTGGTCTTTCAGGATTACAAGCTTTTACAGAGTAAGAATGTATATGAAAATGTTTCATATGCTATGGAAGTGATAGGAGCTGATCCCAAGGAAATATCAAAAGATGTTCCCAATCTTTTGGATCTGGTTGGATTGACTGAAAGGGCTCATAATTTCCCTAAAGAATTATCAGGCGGAGAAAAACAGAGAGTAGCCATTGCCAGGGCCTTAGCCAGTGGACCGAGGTTAATAGTAGCTGATGAGCCGACAGGCAATCTTGATCCATATCATACCAAGGATATTATTGAGCTGTTCTCAAAAATTAACAGCTTTGGAACTACTGTTATTCTTTCTACTCATAACAAGGCGGTGATTGATAGTTTAAAAAAGAGAGTTGTCACCCTTGATGGGGGGAAATTAGTTAGGGATCAGGAAGAAGGCAGTTTAATCTTTTAAAAAATATGTTTACACCATTAAAAAGAGTTTTAAAATTAGGGGCGCTGAATTTTAGAAGGCAGAAATCATTGAACATAGCGACAATATTCGTTCTTTTCATTGCTATAGCAATATTAACATCTCTATTCTTTCTTAAAAGCTCTCTAAATCATGTTGTTTCAGAGATTGAGAAGAAGGTTGATATGAATATATACCTTCAAGAAGAATTAAGCTTGGAGAAATCAGAAGAGATTAAAACCCAATTAATGACTTTGGAAGAGGTTGAGGGAGTTGAATATGTTTCCGCCCAGCAGGCTCTGGAAGATTTTAAGAAAAGGCATGAAAATGACACTATTATCCTTCAATCATTGGAAGTAGTGGGATCAAATCCCTTTTACCCATCTTTTAATGTCAGGGCCAAGAGCGCTGGGCAATATGCCACTGTAATTGGGCTGCTGGATAGAGATATTTTCAAGGATATAGTGTATAGAGTTGATTACTTAGAGAAGAAGGCAGTGATAGAAAAGGTATTTTCTCTGGCTTCTAATATTAATCTTTTTGGAATGATTTCTGTTTTAATCTTAGGATTAATTTCGGTTTTGATAGCTTTCAATACGATAAGGACAGCGATAAAGGATAATGCTGAAGAGATAGGAGTGATGAAATTAGTGGGGGCTTCCAATTGGTATGTGCAAGGCCCTTTTATCATCCAGGCCTCTTTATGCGGATTGATATCTTCCTTAATCTGTTTTTTTGTTTTCTTTGTTGTCAGCTATTTCGGAGCCCCGACAATTATGGCAGTTACAGGAGGATTTAATTCTTTTGGCTGGTTTTCTTCAAATGCTTTCCTTCTTTTCTTTTTACAAATATCTGTTAGTATTGGTTTGAGCGTAATATCCAGCATTATTGCTATTAGGAAATATCTGAAAGTGTAAGTAATTGCGGGGTAGTGTAATGGTAGCACGATTGGCTCTGAACCAATTAATCTAGGTTCGAATCCTAGCCCCGCAGCAGGAGAGGTTAAAATACCGAGGGAGATCAAGCATTATTGTTAAGGAAAGAAATGAATTTAGAAATAAAATTCCCAATATTATTTTATTTTTTATGTAAATACCGTTCTAATTTTTGGTCTTCCAAAAAAATATATAAATATCAAAGAAAAAAAAGGAATTCAATTGTAAAATTGGCGGTTTCTAAATCGCCGTTTTTTAAAAAATATTATAGTAAATATAATTTATACGATTTTTTTAATTTGCCTATCTTAAATAAAAAAATAATGATGGAAAACCTATCCGAATATAATACTTTGGGTTTTAAAAAAGAAGAAATGGTAGGTTTCGCTCTGAATGCCGAAAAGACCAGAGATTTTTCTAGAAGATTAAGAAATATAAATATTGGAATGTCTTCGGGAACAAGCGGGAATAAAGGTATTGTGATAACTACAGAGAAAGAAGAAAAATATATTAAAGCGATGTACCTTGCTAGATTGGTTTTGCCAAAAAAAGAAAAAATAAATTGCGCTTTTATTCTTCGAATTACTTCTCCAGCATTTGATTATAATAAAAGAGGCAACAAATTGACTTATATCGGTCAACTTCAACCAATAGAAGACATAATTAAACAACTCGAAACTTTAAATCCTAACGTGGTTTCGGCTCCGCCAAGTATGTTAAAGCTATTGGCAAAAGAATTAATAGCTGGAAATTTAAAAATAAATCCTAAGCTTTTATATTCCTATGCAGAAGTTCTTTATCCGGACGTGAAAAAATTATTGGAGGAAGCTTTCAATTGTAAGGTGATGGAAATTTATCAAGGGAGCGAAGGGTATTATGCCGTGACGTGCAAAGAGGGAAACCTCCATGTTAACGAGGATATGGTTTTTTTCGAACTTTTTGATAAAGATGGTAATAGTACCCCAGACGGTGAGCCTTGTTATCGTCTTTTAGTTACCGACCTGCATAAATCATCACAACCTATTATTCGTTATGAATTAAATGATGTGATTACTATTAGTAAAAATAAATGTAAGTGTGGTTCAAATTTTCGAGTCATAGAAAAAATACAGGGAAGAGCTGATGATTTATTTTGGGGATTGAGAAAGGATGATAATAAGGAGCACTTTATCTTCCAAGACTACATCAGCAGAAGCATAATATCTGTTTCGGAAAATATTGAAGAATATCAGGCAATACAAGAAGATTATACGAAAATAACTTTGCGTATCAAGCTTAAAGAGGAAAAAGATGCAGAAAAAACTAGGAATGAATTAGATGAAGCTATAAAAAAAGTTTTTTCACAATATGGTTGTATCGAACCAAAGGTTAATGTAATATTCGGAGATCCTCTGGTAAATGCTAATTCTAAAAAACTAAGCAGAATAATTTGTAATATAAAAAAACATGGTTAAAAGAATAGGATCTTTAGATGTTTTAAAAGGTCTTGCCATAATCTGTATTATATTTTTCCATGCTTCAGTTTACAACTACGCGAACATAAATAAAATAGATTTTGATAATCCTCCAATCATTGTTGTCCTTTTGAGCTTCATGGTGCTGTGGGGAGGAATACTGGTATTATTTTCTGGATTAATAAACGCCTTTATGCTTTCTAAAAGAATAGCAAAGGAAAATAGCTTTAGACCCGTAAAATATCTGATAATAGCAGGGGGAATTTATTTAATATTACATTATATACTTAATATTTTTTTAGGTAGATGGAATAACGATTTTATTAATAATATGCCAGACATGACAGTTGTTGCATCTTCTATTCGTAATATGCGTTTCACATTCCCCCATGTTTCAAAATTTTTTGATGGTTCTATTTTTTCAACCATCGGCTTAAGTTTGATTATCATTTCTATATTATTGTATTTTCTATTAAGGAGGGGAGGGGACAAGAAAGAAAGAAGAAATTATTGGATATTAGGACTTCTTGGATCTTTAATAATGCTCCTCTCTTTTGTTAGAATTCCTATTTCTAATTTAACGAGCCAAACGGTTGGAAGCGGTCATTATGTATTTTCTATAATCTATAGTTTTCTTGTTGCAAATCCGTATCCATTGATTCCTTATTTAGCTTATGGATTATTAGGCGCGATGCTTGGCTTAATGATTCATAATGAAAGAAAAAATCTTATTAAAAAAATTATTCTGCCTTTGAGTTTAGGGTATTTTATCTTTGGTCTTGTGGGTATTTTAAATTTTCCTAAAACCATATCAACACCAGATTATTTCTGGTATTTTAAAACTCATTTCGAATTGGGAATTTTTATGATGGTTGTTATATTTTTTCTATTTATTTTCGAATATCGAAATAAAAAACTTAATAACCTAGCTCTTATTAAATGGTTCGCTAGAATTAGTCTGACTATTTATATGTTAGAAACTCTTGTTTCAGAGATATTCAGAAAGATTTTATTGGTTTATCTTCCTGGCTGGAATCAAACAATTAATGGTTGTTTAGTTTTCGGAGCTTTAAATATAGTTTTATGGATGTTTATATTATATTTTTGGGAAAAATGCAATTTTAAATTCAGCATAGAATATTGGTGGGTTAAATTTTTTAATAGAATTGGTAAGCAATCTACAAAAGGATAAATATAGATAATTAAAATGAACTTAATTTATATATCTTACCCATCTCATTTTGTGATAGAATTTAAATATAAGCTTCGATTGGGGCAGATTGGTTAATAATTGGATATAAATCCCCCCCAAAGATCCTATATAATTGGTTTCTAGACCGGGGCACACAGTCAGACATACTAATTGAGAGGTATGGGAAAATCTTACAGAAATATTGCTAAGAATTTATATGAAATAATTTCAATTAAATAAAAATATGAAAAATAAAATTCTAATTATAATTTTAATAATCTCAATAATAATCATTGCAACAGTAATCGGTTTCTATTTTATCAAACAGAATAAGCCGCCCGCTAATTCTATTGAAAACACAGAATCGCTGGGCAAAACCGACAACGATGGCCAAATAAATAGCAATCATTTACAAAATAAATTGGTTACTGATGATTTTGAAATTACTCTTCCTGTAGGTTGGCAGAAAACAGAACCCACTATAGGATCTTCTGCGATGGCGGTTAAAATCGACGAACAACTTAGCGACCCCGCTGCACAGAAGATCAACTTTAGAAGTTATTTTGCTGTAGTTTATGACACAATGCAGGAAAAAAGCTTAGAAGAATATATTCAAACAACAAAAGATCAACTAGAGCAAACAATCTCTAATATTATTTTTTCGCAAGAGCACGATGCGACTATAAATAGTCAGGCAGCTAGAGCATTTGAAGCGGATTTCAATCAAAAGGGCATAGATTTTAAAATTTTGATGGTGGTAATCAAGGGAACAAATGATGATGTTTGGATTATATCTTTCAATACTCTTCAGAGTACTTGGACTGAGTATAAAGATTCATTCTCTGATATTGCGAATAGCTTTTCTCTAAAGAAATAAAATGACTTTTCTTTTACATACAGCTATAGGATTACTAATTCTAAGATTATTTTCTTATAATCCTTTTCTTTTCTTGATTTTGGCCTTTTTAAGCCATTGGATAGCTGACATGATTCCTCATTTTGATCTTCCCCAGATGTCAAAAAAGAAAAAGATTATTTTAGGAGGAATGGATGTGATTTTTTCAATAAGCCTTCTCGTGTCCTTTATTGTTATCTTTTCTCCGTCAATATATTTAGCTATAGCAACATTCATTTTGTCTCTTTTCCCAGACATATTTTATATAATAGAAATATTTACAGGGAAAAAGCTATTGAAAAAGATTTTTTTTGATTTCCATCTTAGAATACAAAATGAATTTTCTTGGGGCTGGATAGTAGAATTAGGTTTTTTAACAACTATTTTGTATTTTATCTTTTCCAAATAATGATATAATGAATAATCATTAATTTTTATTATGGAAAACGATCAATATTACGTATTTAATCCTAATGATCCTTTGGCTTCCCCAAGGCCAAAGATTAAAAGAGACAAACACCTTGTCTTAGGTTTTGTTTTTATCGGAGCCGCTCTGATATTATTAATTGGCTTAGTGGCCGGGGCATATTTTCTTAAAATATGGCCTTTTGCTAACTATGATTATGCTGCATTGATTAATAAAGCGATGGAAAAGCTTCCGACAATAGAAACATTAACATATGATTTTTCAATAAATCTCAAATCAGCGGCAAAGGATGCTAATTCAAAAACTTTTGTATTCTCTGATCCTGAATATGATGCTCTGTTATCCGTCTATCAAAGGGATGGTATAAGATTACTGAACACTAAAGATATAATTTCCCAATTAAAAACACATCAGTTTTTAAATAAGAAATACCCAAAAACATTAGCTGAAGCAGGAATTGAGCTGCAGGATCCTAGTGGTCAGCCATATCAATATTCTTCTGACGGGAAAACATTCTTATTAACTGTTGTTTTTGAAACGGAAGAAGGAGTAGATAAAGCTAGTTATTACGACCGCGTTACAAAGAATGAAAAAACAGTTATTTTTAGTGAGAATTCATATGGTCCATACTCATCAACCCTTGCGCCTCCTAAGCCATACTTGATAGGGTGGTATGACGAATTAATTGGATTAGTTAACAATCTTCCAGGCCATTTTTCATTTACCGGAAGCACATCTGGAAGCTTGCAAAAGAACAATGCCGGCACATTGAAGATGGGAATTAGCGTTAATTACGAAGATTTAATCTTAAGTGTTGAAGGAGAGTCATTAGTTAAAAATAATGAGGCATACCTTAAATTGAATTCTTTTCCAGGATTGCCATTCATCAACTTATCCGGTATTAAAGAAAAATGGATCAAATTCACAAAAGATGATTGGAACAATATCTCTTCCTACGGATATATTCCATTAGAAATTTCAGAAAAGCAGGACGAAGTTGATTCTTTATCAGAACAATTAAAAGTGATTGGAAGTATTGCTAAGCAAAGTGAAATAATTCAGATAGCAGGGGAGCCGGCAAAAGAAGTTATAGACAAAGAAAAGGTATATCATTATCAATTCAAATTAGCTAAAGAAAAACTGGCCTCTTTCTATCAAAACGTAACCAACGACCTGCAGGCCAAGTTTCAAGACAAAGCTGTAATCAAATTTAACCAGGAAATATTTAATTCTTTGAATTCCCAATCAACCCTATCATTTGTTGACTATATTAATCAGCAATACTTAATAGATATATATCTTTCCAAAAAGACCGGCTATCCGGTTAAGGCCTCATTTTCTTTGACTTTGGTGCCAGAAGAAGGGGCCAAGAATGAAAATGTAGCAGTATTGTCGCTTGTTTTAAATTTAAGGGATATAAACAAGGATATAAACATTGATACTCCCAAAGAATCAATGAGTATGGAAGATGCTTACCTTTCAATCATGGGAATAAGCAAAGAAGATTATCTGTTAGATAAGCAAGAGTCCAATATATATAATCTAAAGCTTGATTTGTTTAATTTTAGAAATATGGCCGGCAAATATCCGGATTTCTTGGATCAATTAAAGCTGAGCAGGGGAGAGATAAAAAAGATGGATATCTCCAATTCGGGACCTTCTGATGATTTAGTTTATCCAGTAGGGACATCCCCAGATGAAACCCCCCTGGTAAAAACTATTCCTCAGGATGTTTATACCAAGCAGTCATACGGATACGAAAAAACATCCGATGATAATTACAAATTAACATATCAGATGTCAATTCCTGCCTACAAGCCGGGAACCAGACTTCCTTATATAATTTACAAAAGCGGATCTAAAGGATTAATATATGCATCAGGGTTTAATACCACCAATAAGACAGACATATCTTTAGAAGCCAAGGCCCAGAATATGATAGATAGCGATAAAGATGGCTTGAGCGATGCATTTGAAGCATATCTAGGAACCGATCCCAAGAACAAAGATACTGATAAAGATGGATACCCTGACGGAGAAGAGTTAAAAATGAACTACGATCCTCTGACAACAGGAATGTTGCAGTAATTGCAAGACTTAGAAAGTTCTGGTAGAAACTAATATATGTCTTTAAGAATAGGAATAGTAGGATTGCCGAATGTGGGGAAATCAACCCTTTTTCAAGCAATCACCAAAAAGCAAGTAGCTAGAGAAAATTATCCTTTTTGCACCATAGATCCAAATGTTGGTGTTGTTGCTGTCCCAGATGAAAGAGTTGATAGATTGGCTGAATTGACCAAATCCGCAAAAAAGATATATGCTACCGTTGAATTTGTTGATATTGCCGGACTTGTTGCCGGAGCCAGCAAGGGCGAGGGATTGGGAAATAAGTTTCTGGCTAATATAAGGGAAGTGGATGCGATAGTATATGTATTGCGTTGTTTTAAAAATGAGAACATAGTAAATACTCAATCAAAGATAGATGTAATTGGCCAAAAAGATATTCTAGAAACAGAATTGGCCCTCAAAGATTTGGAAACAGTACAAAAAAGGATAGAGTCGGTTGAAAAAGAAATTAGAGCCCAGAAAAAAGAAGCTATAAAAGAAATGGAAGTTTTACAGAAGGCCTTAAAGATTCTGCAAGACGGTCATCTTCTGGCTGATTTTTCCTGGGAAGAACAGGAAAAAAAGATAATTAATAATTATCAACTGCTTACAATGAAGCAGAGATTATATCTTTTAAATGGCTCAAAAGAAGACGTTCTGCCAGAAGTAATTGAATATTTTAAATCAAAAAAAATAACATATATAATAGCCAATATTTTAGATGAATTTGATGCTACTGAGATGAGCATAGAAGACAGGAAAATATTCGGACTACCAGAGAAGCTAGAGATAGAGACATTAATTAAAGAATCATACAAATTGCTTGATTTGATAAATTTTTTGACAACAGGGTCTGACGAAACTAGAAGCTGGACAATTAAAAAGGGGAGTACTGCTCCTCAGGCAGGAGGAGCTATTCATACTGATTTTGAATCTCATTTTATCAAAGCAGATATTATTAACTGGGAAGCATTGATAAACGCTGGAGGATTCTCACAGGCAAGAGAAAAAGGATTGATTAGGACAGAAGGAAAAGAATATATAGTTCAAGACGGGGATGTGATAGAGATAAAAAGTAATGCTTAGTGTGTGTATAATCCTATACTCCGTTCTCAGATTATTTCCAGGATTTTAAATAATTAATAAAACAAAAAAGAAAGAGCTACGCCAAGTATATTGGCGTAGCTCTTTTCGTTCGAGTTCACAACCACGGCTCTTGTGGCAGAGTTTCTTTGTGATGGACGATTGCCTCGATCCAGCGGAGCATGTGATCGGTTGGTGCATCAATGAACGGGGTTTCTAGAAGACTGAGCATCTTCCAGAGTTCTTTCATGCTCAGCCAGACGACGTTTTTTCCTGTGGGCTTCTTTGCCCAAACGAGCCAGATCTTTGTGTTGTTGAGGACAACGTTGGGCGGCCAACCAGGAATCAGTTTTTGGTCGAGACGCGCAAAACACAGGATATTGCCATAGGTTATGCCGGTCTTGGCAGCGAGAATTTCCATAGCCGTTTCCATGTTGTGCGGCCTATCCCTCAGGAAGTCGCTCGGGATCTTTAGTCTCGTGTTGCCGATAATTTCTTTGTACTCTTGGAGAAGACCAACATAGATCTCCGGCCTTCTAAAGATCCGTCGCTTTCTGTAAAGAGGCAAGATGCAGACGTGTGGCCCCAATCTCAAACAGGGCCATTTCGTTCCTGCGGGACCATTGAGAAACCCTGATTCTCCAAACGGGGGCACATCACAAAGCGTAGTCATCTTCATCTTTTTTCTCTCCTTTCTCTTGCGTGATTGTGAAGTCGCAAGATACTAAATTCTTATTATGACATTATAGCGCAATAGTCAATATATGGAATTTAAATTATACTCTCCGGATCTACTTCTATTTCCCAGAAGCTAGGAACAATTCCTTTTAATCTATCTTT
>JAQTNP010000023.1 GCA_028713795.1 Minisyncoccota bacterium | reverse complement strand
TACTAGGAAAGGTGTTTTGAAACTAGCTTTGTCATCTCGAACATATTAACAACCTTTTTGCCATTGAATACTGCTTTCAGATTATCATCGGCATTTATGTTGCGCTTGTTCTTATCGTCCTGAAGCTTGTTTTTCTTAATATACGCCCAAAGTTTTTTAACGACTTCAGATCTGGGCATAGGGCCCTTCCCAACCACTAAAGCCAAATCAGAGCTGATCTTCATTGGCTTCATAAAAGCTGAATTAGCTTTTTTTACCATAAGTTTATTTTAATTATTTTTAAAATGACCTTTATAAGAATATAGCACAAATCGGTCAATTAATGAATAGCCCTCTCTGTAAATACCCGCATATCATCTCTAAACCGATAAAACAACCATACAGCTAATCAAATATATTAGATAAACCAATAGAATAATAGCAGAGCATATTTTCTTGATTAAATACGAAAATATGCAATCTATAACATTGACACGCTTCTGAAAAATTACTACAAATTATTTAGTGCGGGAAACGTCTTGTTTCCCATTAAAAACAGAAGAAAGGAGGGTAGAATGACTGGCGCAGAGAAGATAGTAGGGGCAATAGAAAAAGCTATCATCTGGCTTCTTTTCCGGATCTACGGAAAGGAAGAAATCGAGAAGATCCCGAACACAGGGCCATTGATTATCGTTTTCAACCATATCAGTATGGTTGAAACCCTAGTCATACATTCGTTGCTTGGCCAGCGTCGGGCAATTGCCCTGATTAAGGCAGAGGCGTGGCGCAACCCCATTCTGTCAGTTTATCTGAATATGTTTGGGGCAATTCCTATCCGCAGGGGAGAATCAGACCTTAAGGCGATGAGGAAATGCATAGAGGTTCTTAAGGGTGATGGAATCCTGGCTATTGCCCCAGAGGGAACAAGGAGCCATGACGGCCAGCTGGGAAAAGGGCATAGCGGGGTTGTAGTTATTGCCCAAAAGGGCAAATCGCCAATTCTTCCTATGGCTTTCTACGGGGTAGAAAATGTATGGAAGAATATGGCAATGTTCTGCAGAACGCCATTCCATATTGCAGTCGGTAAGCCGTTCTATCTGCCAGAAGGAGACAGAGAGGGATTGACTGATGCTATCATGTACAAGATAGCCGAACTCCTGCCACCAAGATATAGGGGCAGGTACTCGGGAACTCTTCTGTGAGGAGGGTTGCGCAAGCACCCCTCTTTTGTTTCGGATTGACTTTATATATTCATAGCTATAAAATAAAAGAAGGAATTAATATGGCAGGAAAATCAAAACGTACAACTCATTACAGCACTGCTGGAAAAAAACTGTATGCGGTAAGAGATGCAAAAGGCAGATTTAAAGATATCCAGACATACGAAAGAGCCCATAGAGCCGATCTTGCTCACAAGAGCAAGGCAGAAAGGAAATAGAAATATTTCCAGGCAAAATGAAATATGTTTGTTCCATATTTTGTAGTATTATATAGAAATATAATTAAATATAAAAAAATGTTACCAAAAAGAAGAAATCTGTTAGTAGTATCAATTTTAGTTCTAACCCTATCGTTTTCTTTACTGTTGATAGTTAATGCTAAAGCCCAAGGACAAAGTAATGGTTCTAATAATCAAGGGCAGGGTGATCAGAATCAGGAGCAGAACCAGGAACAAAATCAGGAACAAAATAGCACCACTACTGGAAATCAAGAACAAAATCAAGAACAGAATAGCACGACTACTGGGAATCAAGAACAGAACCAAGAGCAGAATCAAGAAGGAACCTCTACTCCTAGCAACAACAATGGTCAGACAAATGCAGAACAGCACAGAAGCGCTGTAGCTGCATTCGTTCACAGCCTTTTAGAAGTTGCTGACAGAGAGGGAGGAATAGGAGAACAAGTAAGGGTAATTGCCCAGCAACAGAACCAATCTGCAAGCACAACAGTGCAGGCAATGACAAAAGTTGAAAAAAGAGGAGGATTCAAAACTTTTCTAATAGGAACTGACTATAAGAATATAGGGGTAATGAGAAGCGAAATGGTTCAAACTACCAATAGATTGAAACAATTGAATGATCTATTGGATGATACTGAGAATGAAACAGATAAAACAGAAATTCAGAGTCAAATTCAAACATTAGAACAGGAACAAACAAGAGTAGAGGATTTCATAAAATCCAAAGAAGGGAAATTCAGCCTTTTTGGATGGTTGGTAAAACTATTTAATTAATGAAAATGGCAAGCCGCCCTTAATAGGGCGGTTTTGCTATTCATTATATTGATATTTTGCTACAATAATTAAATTAAACAAAATATATGAATGGCTTCATTGATTTCATAAGGAAACAAGGAGTTGTCGGGCTAGCAGTCGGCTTTATCCTTGGCGGAGCAGTTTCAAAGGTTGTTTCTGCTTTAGTCACCGATATTATTAATCCGCTTTTAGGGGTGGCCCTGGGTAAGGTTGGTAGTCTTTCAGCAGCCAGCCTTAATATAGGATCGGTAAAAATACTTTGGGGAGATTTTATCTCTGTAATTATCGATTTCTTGGTAATTGCTTTGGTTGTATATTTTGGATTCAAAGCCCTGAAATTAGATAAATTAGATAAAAAAGATTAAAAACTATGGAATTAAAAGAATATCAACTTAGAATTTTAGAATTGCTAACAGTCCATGAAGAAGGAATGAGCGAATTATACAGTATTTATTCCCAGAAATTTCCAACAAAGAACAATCTCTGGTCTACTCTGTCCCAGGAAGAAGTAGCCCATGCTTCCTGGATAAGAAAGCTGACAGATATGGTAAAAGGAGGAACTGTCTACTTTAATGAAGGAAGATTTACTGTTGAAGCGCTGGAAAGCTCTTTAAGAGAACTACAGGGCGAGATAGCAAAAGCAAAGGGAGACGTTCCTTTAATTAGCGCATTGAGCACTGGCTACTATTTTGAAATGGCCCTCTTGGAAAGAAAATTCTACGAAGTCTTTGAAGGCGATTCTGTAGAATTGAAACATCTTTTGAATAGTTTAGAAGAAGGAACCAAACAGCATCAGGATAGGATAAAGGAGGCATTAAACGAAGAAAGGCAAAAGATATAGTTATGTTTCAAGATCTTGTTTACAAATATGCAGCTAAAATTCCAAAAGGAAAGGTTGCTACTTACGGTCAATTGGCTAAATTGGCTGAAAACAAAAAAGCAGCTAGAGTTGTCGGCATGTTAATGAGGAATAATCCATATTATCCCAAAGTATCCTGCCATAGAGTTGTTGGTTTTGACGGAAGATTGGTAGGATATACTGGAACAGGAGGGATAAAGGCAAAGAGAAAAAGATTAATAGAAGAAGGAGTAAAATTCAAAGGGGATAAGGTAGACTTAAAAATTTCTCTATGGAAATCTTAAAATCCGAGAATAGCAGAAGGGGAATTTTGATAAAATGGTTTTCAATAATCATTTTTTTAATTGTCACCCTACCAATTATTTCTTTTCTGCCTTCAAAAGTTTGTTTTGACGGGCAATGTTTTTTAGTAAAAATGGCAATAAATCCAAGCCAGAGGGCAAGAGGGTTGATGTTTGAGCAATCATTGGATAAAGATAGAGGAATGCTGTTTGTCTATCCTCAATCAGGGCAATACAGCTTCTGGATGAAAAATACATATATTCCCCTAGATATCATATGGATTAATGAGGATAGGACAGTGGTATATATCAATAAAAACACTCAGCCATGCCTGAAAGATTGTTTCAATATTAATCCATTAGTCAATGCAAAATATGTTTTAGAAGTAAATGCAGGAACAGCCGACTTAATCGGATTAAAGGTGGGCGACAGATTAATATTTAAAGGTATAAAGATTAAAAATCTTTTTGTAAAATAGATTATGCAGGCAGAAATTCTAGATTTTCTATCTAAATATGGCTATTGGGCAATATTCTCCGTAATTTTTATCCAGGAGCTGGGAGTCCCTTCTCCTGCTCCAAATGAAGTTGTCCTGCTTTTTGCTGGATACCTGGCTTCAATAGGAAAATTAAGCTTTCCTTTGATTCTTTTATCAGGAATAGCCGGTGATTTCATCGGGACAATAGTTCTGTATTCAATTTTTTACTATTTTGGCAAAAAGATATTAAAGCATGCTCCTAAATGGCTGCCTGTTGAAAAGATAGAAAAACTGCAGGAAAGGATAAAGAAAAAGGGCAATTGGGGAGTGTTTTTAGGAAGATTATTACCATACCTTAGGGGATACTCTTCTATTGCTGCCGGACTTTTAAAAATTCCTCCCAGAATGTTTATCCCCTCAGTTATTGCTTCAGCAATAATATGGAGCGGAAGCTATGTAATTGCTGGAAGATTGATAGGGGAAAAATGGAGGATTGTGGCTGATAAATTAAGCCCTATAAATGTTTTGATCATTTTAGCTTTTATTTTAATAATCTTTTTTATCATCATTCCAAAGATTAAGAGATATTATAAGAATAAAAAAACAGAACAGAAATTAGCGTAATTGGCTATTCTTGCAACCAAAAACAGAGATTGCTCTCTGTTTTTGATTTTAGATTTACCAAGTGTTTCTGTGTCCTCCGAAATCTCCCCTGCCTCTTTTTCTGTCATTGAAATCTCTGCGAGGTGGGCGATCTTCCATTGGCCTTGCTTCAGCTACTGTGAGGTTTCTTCCTTCGAAATCCTTGCCATTATACATATCAATAGCTTTTGCAGCATCTTCTTCTGTAGACATTTCCACAAATCCGAAACCTTTTGATCTGCCAGTCATTTTATCCATTATGATCATTGCAGATTCTACTGTCCCAGCTTGAGAGAATGCCTCTTTTAAAGAATCTTCAGTGGTAGTGTATGGTAATCCTCCAACGTATAGTTTTTTAGCCATATTTTCCTTATATGAATTGTTTAATTATTTTTCGACCTCTTTCTCGCACGATTTCTGCTTTCAAAAACTCTTAAGGTTAAAAACCAATTCGTATAAGGAAAGAGAAAATTTACTGAGAAAGTTTATACCAACAGTATAGCATAGATTTGATAATAATACAATCTCTTGCAATCTGTGCATAGCTGGAGCATAATTGAATTATCCCTCTCAGGTGGAGAGACAGGGGGATATATCCTCGCAAAGGAGGTGAGAATGAAAAGACTCTTTGTCGGTCTAGGGTTCTGTGTGAGCGCTGCGTTGGTTAACTGAGGACGATTCACGTTGTTGGTTAGCCAGGCATAGGCGTTCAAACAGAGTGTTCGTTGGAACTTCGTGGAGATGTATGCTCCCGAGGTGGAGCGAACATGATTGTACGAACCTTCGTTCTCTGCAGCGAGACGCCGGGGCGCTAGGACAGGCAAGTTCCTAGGCAGGAACTCTCGCTAACTCAGACTATTTCCCTTTGGTCTGAGGCAGACACTTGAATCGGGCGCTTTGGCAGAACATTGCCGGGCGCCCATAAACTTTTCTCGCTAAAGAATTTTTTTCTGTTATAATAAACCTTGGTTGCATTTACGCGATTATCATGGATTCCTTAAAGAAATATGATTGCTTGATTGTCGGAGCTGGTCCTGCTGGGCTTTTTTCAGCATACGAATTGATTACAAATAATCCTAAATTAAGGATTCTTGTTTGTGAAAAAGGAAATTTAATCCAAAATAGGGGGAAAACAGAAATGATGTCTGGAGTCGGAGGAGCTGGAACATATTCTGATGGAAAATTGCATTTTACCCCCGTCCTGTCTCATGAAAAGATGTTTCATCTCTATTCCGTAGAGGAGTATAACCCGATTCTTCAAAGAGTAGATGATATTTTTTTACAATTCGGAGTTACAACTCCAATCAGCCCCCAAGATATGTCTCAAGCAGACAAATTAGTTAAAGAATGCGCCGATAACGGAATTAAGCTATTGGTAAGGAAAGTTAGGCATGTTGGGTCTGATTTGCTTCCTAAAGTCATTTTAAATTTCCAAGAGTTTCTAATTAAAAATGGAGTTGAATTTCTCGCCAAAACAGAAGTTTCAGATATTTTGCTTGAAGATCATCATTGCGTAGGAGTGATGACTATAGACAACAAAAAGATATTTGGAGAAAACATTCTTTTATCCCCAGGAAGAATAGGGGCTAAATGGCTGCAAGATCTTTGCAGAAAGTATGACATTGAATATACATTTGATAAGGTGGAAGTGGGGGTGAGAGTAGAAACATTGGCAACTGTAATGGATAAATTCTCTAATGTCGCCTATGAATCAATATATTTGATTACAGCTCCGACAACAGGAGATGTTGTAAGGAACTTCTGCCCCTGTCCAAGAGGGTTCGTAGCTCAAGAGGAATATGGGGATTTTGTAGCTGTTAACGGCCATTCAAATTCAGATCATAAGTCGCTTAATTCAAATTTTGCCTTTACCGCAGAAATTAATTTATCCGAGCCGTATGAAAATACCATTAACTATGCTTTAGCTATTGCTAAATTAGTTAATATTGCAGGGGGAGGGAAACCATTAATACAAAGTTTAACTGGTTTTAAAAAAGGACAAAGAAGCACTTGGGAAAGGTTAAAGAATAATGGAATCATTCCCAGCCTTACTGATGTTGTGCCAGGGGACATTTCTATGGCTCTTCCGGGAAGAATAACCCAAGATTTAAAAGAGGCCTTTGATATATTAGAGAAAGTAATGCCGGGAATTAATTCAGATAATACCTTAATCTATGCCCCAGAGGTTAAATTAAGATCTTCTAAGGTAAAAACTAACAAATACTTGGAAACAAAAATAGAGAACTTGTTTGTAGCGGGGGATGGAGCAGGATTATCCGGCAGCATTACTGGAGCAGCAGTAAATGGTTTGATAGTCGCCAAGGGGATGATGGGAAAGTCAGAGAATCCTAATAGATTGTTTAGATAAAAGAGAACCGCAAAGGAAAGCGGCTTTTGTGTTTGACTAAATAATGATAGTATTATATAATTCTTTATCTTACCGCAAGGAGGTTAGAACTATGATTGGATGTAAAGTCACCTATCACGGAGGGCAAGTTCTGACCTTCGTGCATGACGAGAGAGGTAAGCTGAGGCTGGGGCAAGGTTTCAAGAGGTTCAGGCACTGTCCGAAATGCGGCGTGGATTCAATCGAAAGGACTGGTCCTCACGAAGCATATTGCCTGAATCCTGGATGCCGGGTCCGAATAATCAACTGGGATGGAACAGTTGATCTTCAGCCGCAATATTGGAGGTACCATCCAGTCACTGGAAGGTGGATGGGGCGGTTGGAAGTTCTTTCACAGTGAGTCAAAGGAGGAATCTGTATGTGGGGACGACTGAGGTCGTCCCGTTTTCTTTTTATCATAGATTTTTACTACAATAAATCTATGAGTTTGGGTATATTGTCCTTTTAGGATATTGTAGCAAATAAGAAATGCTCAAAACTAAAGAAACAATACATCAGAAGTATCCGAAGGATTTATGATATAATAAAAGCATGAGAAGCATTGCCTTTGTCGACGCTTCCAATCTTTTTTATGGCGGAGAAAAAAGTTTAGGTTGGAAGATAGATTATCAAAAATTATATACTTATTTGAAAGATAAATATAAAGTATCAATGATTTTATATTTTGGAGGAATTGAAATATACAAATTTAAGTTTGATTACTTAAGAAATGAAACAATCTCTGCGATTAAATTAGAGAGATACCTGTCTAATTTAATCAATAGTTATAGTAACGCACCTGACAGTTTCGGTCTATCACTGTTAAATCGTCATCTGAAAAGGGCGCGCTTCTATTTAAAATTAGAAAAATTTGGTTACGAATTGCATCTTAAACCTGTAAAAATATATGAGCAGGAAGATGGTAGTATAAAAAGGAAAGCCAATTGTGATGTTGATATGGCATTTTATCTCATGAAAGACAAGGATGAATTTGATAGGGCTGTCATTTTATCTGGAGACGGGGATTTCTTGCCGGTTTTAAAATATTTAAAAAACGATGGAAAAGAAATCATTATTCTTGCGCGCGGACCCCGCGCTGCAAAAGAAATTAAACAATTCGCCGGCAGTAATTTCAGAGATTTTATTCGTCTTGAAAAATATATAAGATTCCAATAAAAACAAACGGAACGGACATACGAGATATCCGTTCCACGTTTAGTATTTACATATTATCATCTTAACCAAAACAATGTCAATAGTAGCCGATAATTATATAAATTTAGGTATTTTAATTATTATCATCGCCCTATTGGGATATATTAGTAATTGGTTGAATTGGAAATATCTTAATTCTTCAATAATTAGATTTTTATACTACATAGGTACTCTTATCCATGAATTGTCTCATATAATATTATGTATTTTAACTGGAGCCAGGGTTTCTAAAATAAGCATCTTTTCTAAAAAACCGGGGATTGTTCATTCTAAATCAAGGATACCTATAATAGGGCAAGCATTAATATCTCTGGCCCCAATAATAGGAGGAATGGCTTTCCTTTATGCCATCAATAGATTTTGTTTGTCTAACTACTTTACAGTTCCCTCCAATTTCAAAGATTTCTTAACTATTTTTTCTGGGATAGGCATTCTTGATTGGCAGTTGTGGGTAATGATTTTGTTATCCTTTAATATGGGAGCAATGATAGGGCCATCATTAGAGGATTTAAAACACGTTTGGTTTGTTTTAATTCTGCTTCTTTTTGTAAAATGGCCAGTTTTGATAAATATTAGTTTATTAGCTATCTTTCTTATCCTCTTAAATATATTAATTCAAGGGATTTTGATTGTAATTTTGAGTATTGTGAGGAAGATAAGGGGGAAGTAAGAATAAAGCACCCCTCGGCCATACGACCGAGGGGGCAACGAATTCAGAAAAGCGTCCACACTTCCGGGTTTTCTTCCACGGCAGTTTTCATATCTGGGTAGCAGTCTCCTTGTTTTGAGTACCTGACGATGCGATCCAACTCTCCGTCGATGTCTTCTTGCATCTCTGGAGAAGTTATCCGCCCCAGATCAGATACAGCCGTGAGCAGCACAATACTCTGCCCGCCGTGTCCGTCGAACCACTTGCGGAATGTCAGCAGGGAGCGCAACATGTGCTGTGGAGTCATGGCAATGATTGCTGCGCTGATCCGACTAGAAAACAGGATTGGCAACACGAGCTGTGCGCATTCTTTGGTGTTGGAAGCGTGCGGCTCGACAATCACCTTCGGTTCTTTGATTCCTAGCTTTTTATAGATACTAGGAACCATTTTTGCCAGATCTGGCGCGAAGCTGAAAGGATGCTCTTTCATCCGCGCCAACAGCGTTTGATTGTTGCTGCTTCCTCCGCTGACGATCAGCAGAGGATCTTTGTTCGGACCCAGCTTCTTGATGGTTTTCAGGGCGAGCTCCAGCCGAGAGTCATCTCCGGCTTGGACTATGACTGCTAGTCTAGCAGGAAACATGTACTCAATCCATCTGGTATAGGGTGGAGCTGACAGGTATACCAGATCTGCCAGATACTCCGAGATTACCCTTGGGGACAATGTGATCACTCTCCTTAATGAGCGAATGTATAATATTATCTTTATTATCCTTTCTGGTCAACATGTCTTTTTCTGATTCAGATTGTTTTGTATAATATAAGTATGATTACCTTAAATGAAATAAAACAAAACAAAGAAGTAACAGAGTTTATCAACCAGAGCCAGCTTGCTCTTCTGGCTTCTGAATATACTGATCATGGGATTAACCATGTCAGTTTGGTTTCAGAAAGGGCTAGAAGCATTGCCAGGCAAATGGGAATGAGTTTAAAAGACCAGGAACTATGCGCCATTGCCGGATATTGCCATGATATGGGAAGCTTTTTAAGCCGCAGCCATCATCACTATTTCGGAGCCCTGCTTTTTCATCAGATTTTTCATGAAAAGATGGCTCCAAAAGAACTATGCTTGATTTCTCAGGCAATATCTAATCATGACAAGGAAGAAATGAGCATTTGTAATCCCATTGCTGCAGTTTTGATTCTGGCTGACAAGTCAGATGTCAGAAGATCCCGTGTTTTAGAAAAACGGATGGAGAAGATAAAGGGAGATATACATGACAGGGTAAATTATGCAACCAAGGAATCTGATATTGTTGTTAATAGGAAGAAAAAGAATATTACCTTAAAGCTTAAAATAGACACTAATTTTGTGCCTGTAATAGAATATTTCCAGATTTTTACAGCTAGAATGATATTCTGTATGAATGCGGCTAAGTTTTTAGGGTATAAATTCGGGCTGGTTATCAATAATTTTAAGCTTTTGTAGATATATTAAGAATTTATATTAAACGGCTCAGATCAAAATGAGCCGTTTTTTAATTTGACTACATTTTGTCTAGTGATATAATAAAGGTACTTCTACTAACCTCCTTGCAGAACCACCACACCGGTCGGGGGGATGGTGTTCCGGACGCTGTCCCCCCCGAAACTTGCACCTTCTCGCGCCTTATGCTCATTGAAAGCGCCGCTTCCTATGAAGCGGTTTTCTGTTTTTAAATTATTGACAAAATACCACCTCTATGATACTCTTTTAATATTGAGTGATGTAAGCAGTACCTTCACAGTGCGTGTGTTTCACGTTTCAATAGAATCCTACAGATAAGGGGGTGGTCGTGTATAAGACAGCGGTGTCGGAACAGGTTTCGGCAAGCAACAAAGCAGTATCCCCGAGGAGGGATAGCATGAAAAGAGCCCTAGTGATTAGTTTGGTGTGCTTCGTTCTCGCGGTGGCTTGGGCGATTCCGAGCTTCGCGCAGGCGACGGTGGTGGATTGGACCTTCACGGGCGCTGGTCTGAGCTCGTTGACGTTCACGCCCGACAACGACGCGATCGTGAATCTGTTCGCAGCCGGAAACAACGTCACGGCTACGGGACAGTGCACCGACGCGAACAACAATCCATACGGGTACAACGTTGACTCAGTCACGGCCTGGCTGCGCGGCACGACGACGAACGGCGGCCAGATCTCCCTGCAGCTCAACCGACTGGGAAGCTATGTCCCAATGTACGGACCCGCTGGGCAGATCTCGCTCTGGGAGGTCTTCAGCTCCGACGGCACAGCTTCTCTTGCGGCACGAACCTCGATGAACTACGCAAGCATGATCGATTCCCAGTACGGATTCCAGGCGAACGGTCAGTTGCAGGCGTCGGGAACGACGTTCTACGTCCTGCGCCAGATCACGAACGGAACCGATTGGGGACTCGTGCAGATCTCGGGCAACGGATCCGGTACCATCACGTGCATGAACTCCGGCGCGAACGGAACGGGGTACACGCTCGAGGGATGGACCGGCTGCTACAAGAACGACTCGGCGACGATGTCTGGTGCGAGCACTATCTTCCTCGTCCAGGCGTTTGCCGCTCATGCGATGACATGGGAGAACGGATCTTCGACTGGAGCCACCAGCTACATGGTCCAAGTGACCCAGGAAGACGGGTCGGCGACCATCAAGGACTGGTGGACGGCTGGGAACTAGACCTACATCACGCGCACTACGCTTGTGCGGGAGGGGAGAAATCTCCTCCCGCCTTTTCTTTTCAACATCCTTTAATAGAGGTTTTTTATTTTTAATATTTAATAATATGATGTATAATAATACTTACAAGCACCCGTTGAGGGGGGAGGCGGCACGATCCTTGCGAGAGCCGTAGTGCCGCCTCCGCCACGGGTGCACATCAGTTTGCACCTTTTCCACCTTACTTAAGGTGGTTTTCTTTTTAATGTATTTGACATAATCTAATTCTTGTTATAAACTATAAATCAGTCGTTTCTGCGTTTTCGTTGGTTCGTTGAGAACTAGTAAGGTATAAGGAGGAGGAGATGCGGCGAGAACTGGTAGTTGGGCTGGTTGCAGTCTTTGCGTTTTGCCTGCTGGCAGACGCAAGCGACTGGCGGTTCTGGGTGAACGGCCAAGAAGTTCACGACTTCACGGTGTACGAGGACGCTGATGGAAACCTCTTCATTGACCTCTCGATCACCGGAAGCGGGATGGTCAACATCTTGGCGCAGGCGTTCGGCGGCGAAGACGGTGAGCAACTGCTGTTTCAAGACACGCTCACTTTGCAAGCGCAGTATCTCTCTCTGGCACAGTCATTGACTGTGATAGACGGAGTGCTGTGCCTGAGCAGAGATGCCTTGATCGCGAACGGCTTTGCCACCGCCGTCACTCAAGCTCCAGGAGGCACGGATATCATCCTGGGGTTTCTCGGATCAGGAATGCTGTCAGAAGACGTCCTCACCAGCATGATTGCTGGCTGCCTGAGGATGATCCTGACCCTTGATGGCCGATTCCTGGTCAATGGGCAAGACAGCAATCCTAAGGATCATCTTCCAAGGGGGATTCTGAAGCTTGTGAGCCAGGAAATCTCCGGAGGCATCTTTACCATGGTGCTGGCTAACATCGGAGATGCGGCAATTGGGCTCGGCGATG
>JAQTNP010000022.1 GCA_028713795.1 Minisyncoccota bacterium | reverse complement strand
ATAGTTGTGCTTGTTGACCATAAGGCTGTTCCGTCCCCATAAGTAAATCCGCTATATTGGGAAAAATGTTCATACTCGGGCGCTATTGTTCCCAATGCGCTACAGGTAAAAGAAGCATTCTCTTGTACCCCCACATCCAGAGCTGTGTCATTGCCAGTATTTTCAACAGTTGTTGTAGCATGATTAGATAATGTATCTAATGCCAAAGTTCCATAGTTTATCTCTGTTTCTGTTACATTTAGAGCCAATAAGGGGCTAACAGTAACAACATCGCTTGTGCTCGATCCTGTATCAGCGGCATCAGATGCTGCTATATACCATTTCCAGTCGGCACTATCATTAGAATAGTGCCATGGATTAACATAGCAAGACCATTCTACAGAAGTATCCCCGACACCATCACATGTATCGCCGGAACTAACAGCGCAGGTAGTACTTGCATTGGGATAGCAATTCCTTCCATTAGAAGAACAACTTGTAGCTACAGCAGCGCTATCATAGAATACAGCAACAACAGAAGTAGCAAAGTCTACTTCGTCGCATCCATTATCATCACTTACAGTAGCTGTTGCCCAGGCAATAGCAGTATATCCGTCTTCAATCAGTGTAATCGGAGTGGTTCGAGAATTAATAACTACAGTTGGCGTTGCATTGCCTATTACTGTTAAAGTGTTAGCCGTATCAGAATCAGCGATAACGCTGGAGGTAGATAGGATTGAAGAGCAGAGAATGATGCCCACAATCGCCCAAAATAATACAGCTATTATTGTGGATTGTTTCATGTATTTTATATATTATCCCTAAATTATATTATACTATTTCTTATCAGTATTCTCCATAATGAGGACTGTGGATAACTTACTTCTTATCATATTGCTCTAAAATTCCCTCCATTTTATTCTTAAATTCCCCTGTTGTAATTATTTTTTGGCTATTCTCCACCATCTTATGTGCCAATTCATTCTGTTTTGTCAAAAAGGCCAATTTTACATATGTATAATACGCTTCAGGCAGATTAGGAGCAACTTCAATGGCTTTCTGGGCATATTCCATTGTCTTATCATATTTTTTCTGGTAAGCAGCCATCTGTGCGGCATTCCATAATACCTGCTGGCCATTAGGACAAAGCATTAATGTTTCATCAACAATCTTTTGGGCATTATCAAATGATCCATTGAAGAAAAATGCTCTGGCTGCATATATCTGGGACAGGCTCATTCTAGATCTTAAATCATACTTACTTTCTTTAACGGTTTTTTCCAGTTCATCGGTAATAAAGTTTACTTCTTGGGCAAAATTCTCAGGATTGATTTTTTCAATTGCCGGAGATCTGGAAAGAGTTAAAGTTTCCCTTGCCAGAAAATCCCTATTTTGAAATTTTCCCAAAGGAGAAGTTAATATGGAATTTACATAATATCCCAATCTTTCTTTTGAGTTTTCAGCAGTATTCATTTTTGAAATATATGCGCTGGACTTTAAAGGATTTATTACGAAAAATATTAAAGAGATAACCAAGCAAGTTACGGCAATCAACCCTAAGCCAATACTTATCATCGAAGAATTGATGTTTGGATATTCCTTCTCCTTATCATCTAAAGAATCAATAAAAGCCAGAGATGCAAAGAAAAGGATATAGCTAGAAATCATATCAAACACAGTAAGATTCTGCAAAAAGTAAGCAATCAGCAAAGATATGAAAATTGCCGGCAACCAGAAATTTTTCTTCTTTAAAAATTTTTTTATCAGAATGACAAAAACTACAGCAAAAATACTTAAATATGATAACAAGCCCAAAATGCCTGAAGTAGCGGCAGTTTCAGCAACAACATTATGCGCTTTGTCATACCAATACTCCCCTCCTCCTAGAGATGTTGGAGATGATGGATCATAGTATTTGGTCCAGATGGAATCAAAATTTTCCCAGCCCCATCCCAATAACGGTTTGGCTTTAAATGCTCCCCAAGAAGAACGAAGGGTAATCAATCTGCTGCCCATGGTATTTTCAATCATGAGTTTTTGGATGAAGCTATCCTTTTGAGTAACCAAAAACATGACAATACATCCGGCGCAGATCAGAAAAACCAATGCTCCTCTGCCCGCCCATCTAAACCATGTTTGTTTTGCAATAAAGGAAATCCAAAACAGTCCGATTAGAATCAATCCTAAGATAGAAACAAGAGTAGCTGCTCTTGCGTCATTCAATATTATTGCCAGAAAGAATAGGATCATGCAGCCAAGCCATAATAGTTTCCAAAATTTCTTTGCCTTTATAAGAAAATATAGGGCAAAGAAGAAATTAAATAAAAGATAGCTACCTAAAAAGCTGCTGTTTCCAAGAGTAGCCCCCCCTCTGGCATTGGCGCTACTTAATTTAGCCAATTCCGGTCTAAAACTTAAAATTGATATAAGCACCCCCGCCCCTATTGAAGAATACATAAACCACATCCATTCCTTTCTATCCTTAAATGTGGATTTTAAAACCAAGAAATATCCAAACAAATGATACATCATTAAAAGCCCGGTAATTCTTTCATGTTTTGACCAAAAAGAGTTGGAAGGATTAACCCCGAATATTCCGCTCAAAGTAATTATTACAAGAAATACAATTATGGATATCGTTAAAGCATTGATTTTTGGCCTATATGATTTATCAAAAATAGCTAAAACAATCCAAGCAAAAAATATTATTTCTACCACAGCCATAAAATATATGCTTTTTGGACCAACAAAAGGAAAAAAGAATTTATTGCTTACCAATAATGGAGTCAGTAATGTTAAGAATGCCCCCGCTTTAATAATTCCTTTTAGTGAATTAAGCCAATTATATTCTACTGGTTTTGGTATTTCTTCTGTCATATTTTTAATAAAATATTATTTTTATCCTTGTTTTGTTTTTTTAACATTTCAAATACTTTTCTATTCTCCTTGATTGTTCCAACACATTCAAATGGTTTGAATCTCTCTTTTCCTATCAGTTGCTTCATTAAGGGAATTAATTTCCTATCTTCGAATATATTTTCTTTAAAAATCTTTTTTAATTTCTCTTTTCCAAGAAATGAATAAAGATACATATAGACAGATAGACATTTAGGGCATTTTCCGCACCATTCATTGTTTTTTGTTCCAATCTTGTATGCATTATTACAGCTTAAAAATACCTGATGATATTTTTCCAGTTTTGAAAATATCTTAACTATTTCTAATTCGCTAAAATTTCTGGTAGGAGAAAATATTTCTATATTCTTTGCTAGATGTTTTTTTGAATATGAATTGAACAATTTTTCAAATTCAATGCTTTTTGACCATTGATGATTTACCCATTTTCCAAGATATTTTACATTCGGCTCATTAGAGCTCTTTTCCCAGGAAAAGGCCACTCTACTTGAATTGGTTAGGGTCGCAATTATTAGGCTTAAGCATGAAAGAAACGCGGAAAAAGGAACATGGCCGTTTAAGCCAATCTTTTTATTTAATTTCAATAATTTGGGATCTAATTCCCTGCTAACAATGATTAGATTTTTTAATTTTCCAATTCTAGCTATATTTAATTGTGATTTTCTAGGATTTAAGATGAATCCATTTAATATATTTCTGTCATCTCTCATCAATTCTATCGTTACTGGAGTATCCTTCCCTCCGCCAACAGGAATCAACACCCCCCTTTTATTATTCTTTTGAATATTAACTGATAACTTCTTTTTGCAATCATTCTTAATTTTTAAAAAATCCTTTTGAAGATAATTAATTTTGTTTTCATAGAAATACTGGCCCATTCCTTTAAAAATTACCTTCTTCAAGAATTTAATTCCATCGCTATTTAAATATCCCGCCTCTATTGCGATTTCAGGAGAGCATGTCGCTTTCCAGTAATTGAGCATTTCTATCAATCCCAGATGGAAAATCAGATTATCCAATCCCCTCTTTTGTTTTGCATTCTTGATTGTAATTTTTGTCCTGAATTTTAAATCTGGTTTTATTTTAAAATTAAAAACAATTTCCAAATTATTATTTGAAAAATTATATGAATAGTTTGAATAAACAAACTGAGGATATTTTTCTCTTAATCTTTTTACCTTATTCATATTATCCGAATAAACTTATAGCTATCCCTATTATTGCTGCGATTATCCCTATTACCCAAAATCTCATTGTGATTTTGTAATGTGGCCAGCCCTTTGCTTCAAAATGATGATGCAAAGGAGAGGCTAAAAATATTTTCTTTTTCAAAAATTTCTTTGATAAAAGTTGGATAATTACAGAAGCAGCTTCTAGAACTAAAAGTATTCCGATGATTGGCAGCAGCAATACTGAATCAGAAAGAAAGATTACAACAGTTAAAGCGGCGCAAAGTCCCATAACTCCAGTCTCTCCCATATAGAATCTGGCTGGGGGTATATTAAACCATAAGAAGGCAAGAATAGCCCCGACTACAACAGTACAAAAACCAGCTAGATCAACCTGCCCCTTAAAAAATGTTATCGCTCCCAATGCTGCAAATATCGTAGCAAAACTTCCTCCAGCGAGTCCATCCAATCCGTCTATTACTCCTCCAGAATATGTTGCTAGCATAGTTATTACAAATAAAGGGATGTACCATAGACCAATAAAAATATCTCCGTATCCTGGTATATGCAAAGTTCTCCAATCAAGTTTAAAGTAAAACCATATACCAGCAATCAGACCTATGGTAGCCATTACCAATAACCTTGTTTTTAAGCTCAATCCTCCTCCTATATACTTTCCTTTCCCTTTTGTCTGTAAAAAATCATCCAGAAGACCTATCAAGGCCCCCATAATCAAGGCAAAAAAAGGAAGCCATGTCTGGGACCTGGAAAAGAAATCCAGTTTCTCAAAAACCGGCCACTGAGTTCTTGAAAGAATGACAAATATTGCTGCAATTCCTAAAGGTATTGCCCAAACCAATAATCCTCCGAATCTTGGAACGCTTGTTTCTTTTTCCTTGTGGAATTTTGTAAATACTTCAAGAGTTTTTCCGTCGATTGAGGTATTTCTGGCAGTTTTTTTCCAGAGCTTGTGCCTATACAGAAAATTAGTTAATGCCGGAGCAGCAAAAATTCCGGCAATAAAAGATATGGCTCCTAAGCCAAATATTTTTAATACATTGGCAATTAAATCAGGATCGTAAAGGTATGTCGGAATCTTATTCATAATCGTATATAATTATTGTTTATCCAATTCATCAAATTGTCCATATCTTCGTATCTTTTTTCAGATCCTAAAACAACATTGATGATATATGCATTGGGATATTTCGGGTGCCTGGCAATTATCAGCAAGCACTCTTCTGCCAAAGGAGTGCTTCCAGTTTTCCCGGCAATTACCGGAGTGTCGTAATCAAAAACCATTTTATTGGTAGAAAATGCAGTATGATGAAATATTCCATTACTTTGATATATGTTAGCTTGGTTTTTTCCCAATATTTTCACCAATTCCTGTTCTTTTAATATTCCTATAGCTAATTTTGTCAGATCTCTGGCAGTAGAAAAATTAATATTTTTCTCTGGATAATTAGGATCCAGTCCTGTTGGATCAAAAAACAAAGAATCATGCATTCTTAAATCTTTTGCTTTCTGGTTCATTAAATAAATGAAAATATCTTTTCCTCGGATTTTAGAAATTTCCCAGGCAGCGTCATTACTTGATTCAATGAGCATAGAATTGAGCAGATCTCTTAATTTGAATTCCTGATCAGCTTCAAAAAGCCCGGTAGTTTCAGGAATATCTATCGATTCCTGGGAAAATATCACTTTCTGATCCAAGTCGTATTCTTTTACGGCAACTAATCCGGTAAGCAGCTTAACTATGCTGGCAATAGGAAGTTTTTTATCTGAATCTTTTTGATAAAGAATATGATGTAATCCATTTTCATATTCTATAGAGATTGCTGACCGGGCATCTAGTTTCAAAAAGGAATCATCATATTTTTTCCATGATTTTCCTAATGGCAGGCCGCAGTAATTTCCTGTTACGTATTCTTTATTAAATATGCGGGGATAAAAAAGGATAAATAGAAAGACAGCTATATATAGAATAACCAACAAAAAAATCTTTAAAAGAGTTCTATTCCCAGCCATTTATTTTTTCTTAGGGGCTACTGTCTTAATATGTAATTCTTCTAATTGTTTTGAATCTACGGCAGACGGAGTATCCATCATTAAGTCTCTTGAATCCCCTGTCTTGGGAAACGCTATTACTTCTCTTATGCTGTTTTCGTTTAAAAGAATAGATAATATCCTGTCCACGCCCCAGGCTATTCCTCCATGAGGAGGGGTTCCATATCCGAAGGCCTCCATCATATGTCCAAAGCTACTTTTTATTCTGTCCTTTTTATATCCGATAATTTCAAATACTGCTTCCAGTATTTCAGGGGTATGGCTTCTGATGCTTCCCCCTCCTATTTCCCAGCCATTCAAAACAATATCATATTGGGTAGTTAGTATTTTTTCTATGTTTTTCTTCTTTAATAAATCATCAATAAATTCTGGCTTGGGAGCAGAGAACGGATTATGAGTAAAAGTCCACTCCCCTTCCTTATCCTTTTCAAAAAAAGGAAAATCTACTATCCAGCAAAATGCCAAAAGATCTTTATCTGATTTATCCTTTCTTAAATCAGGCCTGTCTATTCCATATTTTTCCATCGCTTCCTGATATGTGATTACGGGAAATGGAATTTCCTGTATCTTTTTATCAGGAGCAACTACCCTTACCGTTTCAATTAATAATTCTTCAATTAGATCCCTTACGTCTTTTTCTTGCACAAAGCTCATTTCTAAATCCATTTGGGTAAATTCAGCTTGCCTGTCAGCTCTGGGATCCTCGTCTCTAAAACATTTGGCAATCTGGAAGTACTTTTCTAAACCAGCAACCATTAACAATTGCTTGTATTGTTGAGGGCTTTGGGGAAGAGCGTAGAATTTTTCTGGTTGCAAGCGGGAAGGAACCAAAAAATCTCTTGCTCCTTCAGGAGTAGATTTAGTTAGAGATGGAGTGTCTATCTCAATAAATCCCCTATCCTTTAAGAATGTCCTTACGAAATGCAAGAATTCCTGCTTAAAAATTAAATTTCTCTTTAATCTTTCCCTTCTTAAGTCAACATATCTGTATTTTAATCTCATTTCTTCGTTCACTTCATATCCGTCAGTGTTGATGTCAAAAGGAATAGTTTTAGCTTCAGATAATACAGATATATTTTCAGCAGTCATTTCAATATCTCCGGTAGTTAGGTTTTGATTCTGCGTTCCTCCCGGTCTTTTATTAATCTTTCCAACAATTTCAACTACCCATTCGGTTCTCATATTCTTTGCTATTTCTAAAACTTCAGAAGGCAACTCTGGGAGTATGACAACCTGCAATACTCCAGAAATATCCCTTAAATCAACAAAAATTATCTTCCCGTGAGACCTATATGTTTTTATCCATCCGCATACTTTAATACTCTCCCCTACTTTTTTACCAGCCTCTGCAACCAATGTTCTTTTCATATATGTTGTTGGATTAATTCTGCTACCTGCGAAGGCGTATAATCGGTCTTTAGATAGTATTCTTTGGCATTCAATTCTTTTGCCTTTAATCTATATGATTTATCCTCGAAATTAGAAAGGATAATTACTGGAGTATTATCCCCTTTGTTTCTTAATCTTTCAAGAAAAGTTAAACCATCTTCTTTAGGAAGCAAAATATCAAGAATGATTAAATCTGGTTTTTCCTTTTCAATGGTTTCTTCTGCTTCTTCTGCTACGGTAAAAGCAAAAATCTTTAACTCCTCACCTTCTAATTTTTTGAGATAAATATCTACAAGATATTTCTCGTCTTCAATTAGGACTATTTTTTTCATATTCCTCCATAATATCTTCTTTTAAGCAATAGGTAAAGAGTTGCAATTATATATTACTGTGGTATTGTATAGCATCTGATTAGTTCTTTGTTATCAGAATTGTTTGCTGCCCTCAGTGCATATAATATATTGAGGGCAGCAAACAATCAAAGGAGGAATGCGATGGACTTAGTTATCAGGACCGAAACAACGTACAAGTTGGAACCCGCGGCGTATCGCACAGGATCAAGTATGACTGCGAGAGAACTGTGCCTGAACGTTTTGGGGCGTTCAGACGATCTGGTAGAAGGGGAGGTGAACGCGCGGATCCTTCAGAGAGCGCCAGAAGTGGAGGAAATCGTGAAGTCGGGTAAGCGCCTTTGCTTTCCCGAGAGAAGGGATGGGTTCTTCATCATATGGGTCCTGCGCTGGTTCAATGGGCAGGTATATCTAGCCCGGCGTTCGAGCGAAAGAGATCTTTACGACGAGAACGATCTGCTAGTTTACTACTCCAAGACATAAGCTCTGTCCTCCTGACACGAATCAGGCCCCCATGAAAAAATGGGGGCCAACTCTTTCTTGAGAAAATCATATTTTCCATATATAATGGATAAATTCAAAAAAATGAATAAAGATTACGATTTTACAATATCTGAACCCAAATGGCAGGAATTTTGGGAAAAGGAAAAAATCTTTGCATTCAACCCTAAAGCTAAGAAGATTTTTTCTATTGATACTCCCCCGCCAACAATGAGCGGCAAAATGCATTTAGGCCATGCTTTTTCATATACCCATACAGATATCACTGCCAGATACAAAAGAATGAAAGGATTTTCTGTCTTATATCCTTTTGGAGTAGATAATAACGGGCTGCCAACAGAAAGATTGGTGGAAAAAATCCATAATGTTACTCTATTCCAATTAGGCAGGGAAAAATTTGTCCAATTGTGCCAAAAAACAATTCAAGGCATCCTCCCTGATTTTATTTTTGGCTGGAAAAGAATAGGATTATCTTCAGATTTTGACAATGCCTATTCAACTATTAGTCCTGAAGCACAGAAATTAAGTCAGTTATATTTTCTAGATTTGTACAACCAAGGCAGAATTTACAAAAAAGAGATGCCAGTACTATGGTGTCCAGAGTGCCAGACCGCTATTGCCCAAGCAGAATTGGAGGATAAAGAGATAGAAACATTCTTCAATGATATTGAATTTAGATTGACCTCCGGAGAAAAGATTCTAATCTCAACCACAAGACCAGAATTGCTACCTAGCTGCGTTTCAATCTTTGTTCATCCTTTGGATAAATCAAAAAATAATTTAATAGGAAAAACAGCTATTGTCCCGATTTTTAATCAGGAAGTTCCGATACTTTCTGATGAAAAAGTTGATATTAATAAAGGAACGGGAATTGTCATGTCTTGCACCTTTGGAGACACAACCGATATGGAATGGTACTTCAAGCATAACCTTCCATTAAAGATTTCTATCACCAAAGATAGGAAATTAAATGAATTGGCTAAGGAATTTTCCGGGCTTTCGATAAAAGAAGCCAGAGAAAAGATTTTAGAAAGATTAAAGGAATTGAATCTTTTAAAATCCCAAAAAAGAATATCTCATACAGTAAATGTCCATGAAAGATGCCAAACAGAGATAGAAATACTTCCTACTAATCAATGGTTTGTAAAATACCTTGATTTAAGAAATCAATTTTTAAAACAATCCGGCAAAATGAATTGGAGACCTAAATTCATGAAATCCAGATTAGATAACTGGATTAACGGCCTTTCTTGGGATTGGTGTTTTTCAAGGCAAAGATATTTTGGTATTCCGATACCTGCCTGGTATTGTAAAAAATGTAAAAAAATCATTGTAGCCGATAAAGATCAGTTACCAATCGATCCTTTATCGGCAAAACCAAAAACAAAATGCTCTTGCGGATCTGAGGAATTTATCCCAGAAACAGATATTATGGATACTTGGATGACAAGCTCTTTAACTCCTCAGGTTGTATTATCCAGATTTGATAAAAAGATATCAAAAAAAGCATTCCCAATGTCTATGCGCCCTCAGGCCCATGATATTATCAACTTCTGGCTTTTCTATACCATGGTCCGCTCATATCTTCATTTCAAAAACATTCCCTTTAAAGAAATCATAGTTTCTGGTTTTCTTTTGGATTCAAAAGGAGAAAAAATGTCTAAATCAAAAGGAAATGTGATAGAGCCGGAAACCGTAATAAATCAATATGGAGCCGATGCTTTACGCTGCTGGGCCAGTCAATCTTCTTTAGGAGATGATTTGAAATTCAACGAAGAAGAAATCAAAAATGGAAAGCGATTAGTTACAAAACTTTGGAACGCTTTCAAATTCTCGTCTTTGCATCTTGAAAATTATTCTCCAGAAAAAAATGATAAAAAACTATTACAAGACGAAGATAAATGGATTTTGAATAAATTCTCTTTGATGACAAGAGAATATTATAAGAAAATGGACGAATATGAATATGCAAAAGCCAAAGAAGTATTAGATAAATTCTTTTGGTCAGATTTCTGCGATAATTATCTGGAAATTATTAAGACAAGAGCATATGAAAGCAAAGATAGGGGCGTTCAATACGCGCTATACTATCTATTATTAAATGTTTTAAAGCTTTACTCCCCTATCATTCCGTTTATTACAGAAGAAATATATCAGGAATTCTTTAAAGAGAATGAAAAGATAAAAAGCATTCATTTGTTTTCTTTTCCAGAAGACAAAGAACTATTTAACTTTCCAAAAGAAACAAAAGATTTTGAAAATGCTATAAATACAATTGAACAAATTAGAAAATATAAATCAGAACAAAAAATCTCTATAAAAGCAGAAGTTGAGACAGTTGTAATAGAAACAAAGGATAAAGAGAAGATTCAAAAATATCTTCCATTAATAGAAAAAATAATGGCAGTCAAAAAGATAGAAGTTAAATAATCACTTCCAATGATTATTGATTAAAAGCTTACATTGTTGTAAGCTTTTAATATCCCGCACTTTGGAGGTGATGCACCACGAAAAGCTTGAGAGAGATCGTTTTGCTGCTTCTAGTTTTCGTCATGGTTTACGTTGTGGCGCTGATAGGGCTCCTGTTGCCCATGATGAAGAGGGCGCGATCACCGTGAAACGAGACCTTAATGGTCTCGTTTGGCTTTTTAATAATCCATACCCATTGCTTTTTTAACAAGAGATAGGGTTTTGGAAGTTTTTTCTTGAGTTTTCTTTCTACCTTCTTCTAGAATACTTTCAATCAATCCATCCTGTTTTGCAAACTCATCTCTTTTAGATCTAAACGGATCAAGAAATTCATTTAATAATCTGGCCATTTGTTTTTTGCATTCCACGCAACCAATTTTTCCGCTTTCACACATTCCTTTGATCTCTTTAGCTTTTTCAGGGAAGAATGCTTCATAGTATTTATAGATATTGCAAACCTTAGGATGTCCTTTGTCCCCTAATCGTATTTTTTTAGGATCAGTAATGGCTTTCATTACTTTTTCTTCAACTGTTTTTGCGGAATCAGAAAGAAATATCGCATTATTCCTAGATTTACTCATTTTCTGTCCGTCTAATCCAACCAGCATTGGTGTTTTGCTCAATATTGCTTCAGGAATTGGAAAAACATTCCCAAATTGCCTGTTAAAATTGGAAGCAATTTCCCTTGTTAATTCAATATGGGGCAATTGGTCTTTTCCCACAGGAACATAGTTAGCCATTACGCTTAAAATATCAGCTGCCTGAGATATTGGGTAGCTTACAAATCCAACGCTTGCTTTTTTGATTCCAGAACTCTGCATCTCGTCTTTTACTGTTGGATTTCTTTTTACTCTAGCCAGAGTCACCATCATTGAAAACAAAAGATTCAACTCGGCAATTTCAGGAATCTGGGATTGAATAAATATAGTAGATTTTTTGGGATCAATCCCGACAGAAAGATAATCAAGAACAATTTCTTTAATATTTTCCTTAATCATTCCCAGTTTTCCCATTTGGTCTCCCAAAACCTGGTAATCAGCTAAAAAGAAATAGCAATCGTATTGATCTTGCAATTCAACTCTTTTCTTCAAAGACCCAACATAATGTCCTAAATGCAATTTACCTGTTGGCCTATCCCCTGTTAGTATTATCTTCTTTGTTTTGTTGTTCATATTTTTCTTTTTTAGGGATAAATATTAATATGCTGTTAATGGTAAACATTAATATAGATATCATTAACAGGCCTAAGCTAAAGAAGTACTTTCCCCCAAATATTCCTGTGATTATAGCAGCTAGGAAAAATATTATTCCAGTTATTGTTAGAAATCTTGCATGTCCTGGTTTCGCAATTGATCTAGAAACAGGAACAAAAGGGATTGTCTGGGCAATTTCTATTCCAATCCCCTCCTTTATCTCATTAGCTTTTTCTATATCACATTCACGTATAAGTAAAGTGTAAGAAGTCCAACCCGTCTCTCCAGAAGTTTCTTTTCCAATAGAAGTGCCTGGGTACAAAGTTTTAACAGCGATATTGTTCTTTTCTAACTCCTGCTTTAGAATATCAGCCTCGTAATTAATATAGGTGCCAAAATTTACAAAATCAGTATTCATTTTTTACCTAAGTTCATAATAGTTTTGATGACAGCATCTGGGCTTAAAGAAACGCTCTCAATTCCATTTTTATCCAAGAATTTAGCAAATTCTACATAGGTGGAAGGCGCTTCTCCGCATATCCCGGAATACTTTTTCTTTTTATTGCACACCTTGATAACCTGAGCAATTAATTTCTTTACTGCTTCATTTCTTTCA
>JAQTNP010000021.1 GCA_028713795.1 Minisyncoccota bacterium | reverse complement strand
ATGGGTTTTTAGGATTAGAAGAGAGAAACACTCCCGAAGCTAAATTACTAGCTAGATTTGAGGAAGGGAAGATAACTAAGGTTGTTTTAAAGCCAAAAACATATTACACTTTTAAAACACATGAAGAAGTCAATATGCCAGATAATCTTTTGGCTATATTTGCCGCCAGATCTACTTTATACCGTTCAGGGATTCATGTTTTTGCAGGAGAAGTGTCTCCTGGATACAAAGGAGGATTAACTATGGGAATATATAATTTCAGGGACCAGGATTTTGAATTAGAAATGGGAGCCAGAATTGTTCATATTATGTTTTTTGAAGTAAGCGGAGGTTCTAATCTCTATCGCGGACAGTGGCAGGGAGGAAGAGTATTTACAAATCAAAAAGAAAAACAAATTTAAATGATTAAAAACCCATATTCTGGAAAGTTAATATCAATTGATGGCCTAGATGGTTCTGGGAAATCAGTTCAGGCCGGACTGTTAAAATTATTTTTAGAAAAGAATGGAAAAGACGTATATCTTACCCATTATCCAACAGAGAAATCACAATATTCTACAGAGATACAGAAGGCCTTGAAAAAAGAAATAATTCTTGATTCATATCAATTGCATACCTTGATGGCAAAAGATAGGGCAGAGGATTTTTTTAACTATGTCATTCCCGCCTTGAAGAATGGATTGTTTGTCATATCTGACAGATCTGCATTCTCTTCTCTAGCAGTAGGGCCTCGAAATGATGAGGAATTAGCAAAATACGAAGAATTAAACAAAGAATTCTTTTTACCTGATTTGGGAATGATAATTCTTTTAAGGCCAGAAACTTCTTTGCAAAGAATCATTGCCAGAGGAGAAAAGATTGAAGAATATGAGAGCTTAGAGAATTTAAGAATAGCATACCAGAGCTATGAGAAACTGGCTAGCAAATATGGTTTGTTTGTCATTAATGGAGAACAAACGATAGAAAATGTACATGAAAATATTAAGGCACTTGTCAAAGAGGTTTTACTGAATTAGGCTTAAGATATATGGAACTTAAAGCTGTAATAGGGCTGGAAATACATGCAGAGCTAAAAACTCATTCTAAGATGTTTTGCTCATGCAAAAATGATTTTGAAGAGAAAGAACCAAACAAAAATGTTTGTCCTGTTTGTATGGGACATCCTGGTACTTTGCCCGTTATCAACGAGAAGGCAGTAGATATGGTTATCAAAACAGGGCTGGCTTTAAATTGCAGCGTTAATGAAACATCAAGATTTGACCGCAAAAACTATTTCTATCCAGACCTTCCTAAGGGATATCAGATATCCCAGTACGCTTTGCCTCTGTGCAAGGAGGGATATATGGATATCAGGGATAAAAGAATTAGAATTAGAAGAGTTCATTTGGAAGAAGATACTGCTAGATTGATACATTCAGAAAAAGATGACTGCTCTCTGGTTGATTTTAACAGAGCGGGTATTCCTCTGATGGAATTAGTTACAGAGCCAGATATTGCTTCTGGAATAGAGGCAAGAATATTTGCCCAAGATTTACAATTAATATTCCAATACCTTGGCGTTTCTGATGCTGATATGGAAAAGGGAAATATGAGGATAGAGCCCAATGTCAGCATATCCCAAGATGGAGTTATGGGTACCAAGGTGGAGGTAAAAAACCTTAATTCATTCAGATCTGTAGAAAAAGCTTTGAATTATGAGATATTAAGGCAAGTTGAAGCAATTAAGAAAAAAGAGAAGATAGTGCAGGAAACCAGGGGCTGGGATGATGTTAAGGGAATTACCTATTCCCAGAGAAGTAAGGAAGAAGCTCATGATTACAGATATTTTCCTGAGCCTGATTTGCCCCCAATGGAATTTTCTAAAACGCATATCAATAGGTTGAAACTGGAAGTTCCAGAATTGCCAAAAGAAAAATTTTTAAGATTGAAAGAACAATATTTCCTTTCTGACGATAAAGCTCAGATTCTGGTTTCTGATATTGATTTAGGAAACTATTTTGAAGCCATGATATCAGAAGTGATTCATTGGTCTGGAGCTTCAAAAATTGACAAAGAGGGAACAAGAAAGGCGATACAGATAGCCATAAATTACCTTACTTCTGATGGCGTAGGACTATTAAAAGGAAAAGATTTTAACAAAGAGAGTTTTCCAATAACTCCCGAGAACTTCGCAGAGTTTGCCATTATTCTTTTTGAAAAGAACTTTAACAGCAAGATGGCAAAGACTCTTTTAGAGAAAATGTTTGTTACTAAAAAAGATCCCTCAGAGATAATAGAGGAAGAGGGATTAAATGAAACAATAGAAGATGAGGGAGAGATAGATAAAATTGCTCAAAAGATTATTGAAGAGAATAAATCAGTAGTTGAGGATTACAAAAAAGGAAAACAAAATGCCCTTCAATTTCTCATTGGGCAAATTATGAAAGAAACAAAAGGCAAGATTGATCCAAAGATTGCAGGTCAAATCTTGCAAAAATGGTTGAAATAGGATATAATAGAAAGTGGCTCATCTATCACACAACATCATCTCGAGCCGAAAGGAGGGGAATGTTTTACCGTTAACCACTGGAGGGGGATCTTGGAAAACCGTGAAGGATGCTGAAATGACTCATGAAGAGATCAGGCAGATCCGGATTAAGGCTGTTACCAAGAAGATTGGTCTCAGCCAGCTGGGTCAGCCGACGAAGCCAAAGAAGTAACTCGAGGTTGTGAGGATTAGGGGCGGGAAGGACCGGAGGTTCCATCCCGCCCCTACAATGTTTAGAAAAATATGAAGTTTTTAACAAGAGATAACATCTCTTTTTTGTTTTTTATCCAGATAATTCTTTTATCCTTTTTAAACCAGGTAATTTGTCTTTTAGCATATTTCTCTATTTCTTTTTGTAATAAAGAAACCATTTCTTGATAGGTGATTTTGTTTTGGAGGAATAAGGAAAGATAGCGATACTCCAAACCAAAATCATATAATTTCTTGTAAGAAATACCAGAAGCTTTTAATTTCTTTACTTCTTTTATCATTCCTTGATCTAAACGTTTTAAAAGCCTTTTTTCTATTCTTTTTTGTAATTCTTCCTTGTCTTTTTTAATTCCTAAAAAAAGAATATCAAAATTATTTTGTTTTTTTAATTCAGGAATCGGATTATTAGTTTTAATAGCTATCTCCAAGGCCCTTATCAATCTTCTTTTGTTATCCTTATCTATTATCCTAGCTCTTTTAGCATCTTTCTTTTTTAAAAGAGAAAATAATTGTTTTGCTGATTGTTTTTCTAATTGTTTTCTTAAAGAGAGATCTGGCTTAACTTGAGGAAAGATTAAGCCGTCAATTACTGATTGGATATAGAAACCAGTGCCTCCGCAGATAATTGGAATCTTGTTTTTCTTTAAAATTGAGTTTATCGCTTGATTTGCTAATTTCTGGAATCTAGTAACTGTAAATCTCTTTTTAGGAGAAGCAATATCTAAAAGATAATGGGGGATTGATTGCATCTCCTTTTTTGTGATTTTTCCTGTTCCAATATCCATTCCTTTGAATACTTGCCTGGAATCAGCGGATATTATTTCTCCCCTTATCTTTTTTGCCAGCCAAACAGCTAAATCGCTTTTTCCAGAAGCGGTAGGGCCCGCTATTACAATGACTTTTGGAAGATTTGACATATTATGATTTCAGCCTTATTCTATATTAGCTGGTCCTTTGGGCAAAGGCAAACTTTTCCTCCTGCGACAATGAAGAAGCAGGAAAGGAGGAGTAATGAGAAAGAGAGAAAGGAAGCACGTAAAGTGGGCAAGGGAGTGGCTTTGGAGTGACATCAACAGATTCAGGGCAGATGTCCCTTCGTGGCTCCAACCCAATCCCGAGAAGCTTCCTGATCTAGGAGAGGTCAGGGATGCATGCAAGGAGGTCAAGCGAGATCTAGAGCTTCTTGACGTTAGTCGAGGAGAACTACATAGCTTGGCCGGATTCCTCCTGTGTTTTCGCGGACAGCATTTCTGCCGCGAACGGGAACTGATCTCGGCAGAGGTCGATAAACTTTGCCGGGAAGTTCTGAGGATGATCGTCCAGCGGAAGAGAAGGAGAGGTTAAGCGTAGCGCCCAGAGGATTAGGATGTCCTTTGCGTTCCAGAGAGGGCCGTGCAACATTACGGCCCTCTCTCTACTTTTCAACTAATTTCCCCTCTATTCCAAATGGGAAAACTTTAATTACTTTTGCCTTTACGAATTTACCTGAAATATTCTTTTTGGTTTTAATCTTTATCGTCTGGTAATGCCTTGTTTTTCCAATGTAGGCATCTTTTATTTTTTCTAATATTAATACATCTACTATTTTATCCTTGAATTGATTATTAAACTGTAAAGCGGTTTGCTTTACAGTTTCTGTAAGCTTTCGCTCTCTTTTCTTTTTATCACAATTTAAAACGCTATCTTTTAAAAGAAAGGCTGCTGTCTGAGATCTTGGGGAATAGCAGGCGATATATGCATTGGAATATTGTAATTCTTTGAAAAGATTCAATGTATTATCAAACTGTTTTTTTGTTTCTGTGGGAAAACCTACAATTACATCAGTTGAAAGAGAAAGGATAGATTCTAATCCTTTTCTATTCTTTTTAAATTCTTTTCTTAAATTATTAATTAATGATTTATAATGATTAATAGTATATGGCCTATTCATTTTCTTTAAGATTTTATTATCTCCTGATTGAATGGGTAGATTAAGGTATGGGGCGACTTTTTTGCATAAAGAAAAGGTTTTGATTAAGTCCTTGGAAAGATCCTTTGGATGAGAAGACATAAATCTTATCCAAAAATCTCCTTTAATATCATTGATCTTTTTTAAAAGATCAGAAAATAAATAGCTCTTGTATTTATATGAATTTACATTTTGGCCTAAAAGCCAGATTTCTTTAATCCCGTTTTCTGCTAATTGTTTTGCTTCTTTTACGATATTGTTTATCGGCCTTGAAATTTCTCTGTTTCTTGTATACGGAACTACGCAATATGAGCAAAAATTATTGCAGCCAGTCATTATTGGGATATATGCAATAATTTTTGATTGGTATGCCGGAGATATTTTAAGGTAATGGGATGTTTTTGGTTCATTTTTCTTAATCTTAAAACCATATTGTTTTAAGATTGCTGGCATTATGCTTATCCCATCTATCGGGACAAAGCAATCAGCAAAGGTATTAACTAATTTTTTATCTTTTTCCAAAACGCAGCCGGTAGTAATGATTATTTTTTCTTTAGAAAAATTCTTTAATTTATTCATTGCCCTGTCAAAGGCAGATTGCCTGACTGAGCAGAAATTAACAATAATCAGAGATGATTTTTCTAGAGAAGGGGAATGTATGAATCCAATAGAATTTAAAAGCCCGGCAATTCTTTCGCTGTCGCTGATATTCATTTGGCAGCCATATGTAATTATTGAATAGGTAAGGGGTTTCATAGAAAAGAGCCTCTGATGGGCTCTTTTTCTAATTTAATCTTCTTTTAATTTATTGTCCAATAATTTGAATCTGTATTTTTCTGGTTCTTGGCCTGTCTAATTCAATAAATAATATTCTCTGCCAGGTTCCCAGCTGGAGCTTTGAATCAATTAGATTGATGCAGATATTGGAAGACAAATGGAGGGCTTTGCAATGGGAATGCCCATTCTGGCATTCATCGTCGCACATATTCACTGTCCTTTGGGAGAAGTCATCGTGTTTGTATTGAATATCTTTTGGAGCCGTTCTTTCAAGATTGTTTTTGAAATCTTGGAGCAATAATGGTTCATTTTCATTTAAGATGATTGCCGTGGTGGTATGAAGTGTTTGGATATTTATTAATCCATCCTTAATCTTAGAATTTAAAGATTGCTGAGCAATTTGATCAGTTAAGTCTTGGATATCAAGATACTCTCTGGTCTTAACAGAGATTTCAAAAGCAAAGGTTTTCATTTCTTATTATCTATTAACTCTTTAGAGTTTTTGATAAAGGATTTTAAAGACAGGGTAGATGTCTTTTTTGTATTCCTATCCCTTGCGCTTATCTTTTTAGACTTAGTTTCTTTGTCTCCCAAAACAATCATATATGGAATCTTTTGGATTTCTGCCTCTCTTATCTTTTTTCCGATAGTTTCATCTTCATCCTTGAGTTCTACTCTGAAGCCATTATTATTTAATTCCTCAAATACTTCCTTGGCATATTTATTATTAGCTTTGCTTATTGGCAATACCCACATTTGTTCTGGAGCAAGCCATAATGGGAAAGCTCCGGCATAGTGTTCGATTAAAACTCCTACAAATCTTTCAATAGAACCCAGCAGAGCCCTGTGGATCATTATGGGTTCTTGCCTCTGGCCGTTTTTATCAATATATTCCATCTTGAATCTGTCTGGAAGATTGAAATCGGCCTGAATAGTAGTGCATTGCCATGGCCTTCCTATGCTATCCTTGATTTTTATATCAATCTTTGGCCCATAGAAGGCTCCGCCTCCTACATCTACACTATATTTCAATTTAAGGGCTTTTAAGGCGCTTTCCAGGGCCTTTGTGGCCTTAACCCATATTTCATCGCTTCCTACATGTTTATCTTCTGGCTTGGTTGATAAATAGATATCATAGTTTTTAAAGCCAAAATCCTTTAGCATTTTAATCCCTAATTTTAAGGTAGATAGTAGCTCCTTTTCCAGTTGTTCTGGGGTGCAATAGATATGGGCATCATCTTGGGTAAAGCCCCTGACTCTATTCAATCCATGCAAAACTCCTGATTTTTCATATCTATATACGGTTCCCAATTCAGCGTATTTTATTGGAAGCTCCTTATAGCTTCTTATTTTTTTATTGTAAACCTTAATATGGAAAGGGCAGTTCATTGGCTTAATCATGTATTGCTCTTCATCTACTTGGATAGGAGAATACATATTTTCCCTGTAAAAGCCCCAATGGCCTGAAGTTTTCCATAATTGGATATTGGCAATATGGGGGGACTTAAGCCATTTATATCCTGCTTTCCTTAATTCCTCATATAGGTATCTTTCTATGGCCTTGATTAATGCTTCTCCTTTGGGCATCCAGATTGGAAGTCCTGCTCCAACCTCATCATCGATTAAATAGAGTTCTAATTTTTCTCCTAAGATTCTATGGTCTCTTCTTTTTGCTTCTTCTAACTGTTTTTGATATTTGTCCAAAGCGGTTTTGCTTTCCATTGCTATGCCATATATTCTGGTAAGCATTGCATTCTGTTCGCTTCCTTTCCAATAGGCGCCTGCCAGCTTAATTAACTGAAAACATCCGTTAGGGATTTCGCTAGCTGATTTAATATGGGGTCCCTTGCATAAATCAGTAAAATTCCCTAAATGATATATGCTTATCTTTTGGTCTTCTTTTGCAAGATCAGAAATTAATTCTAATTTATATTTCTGGTCTTTAAATATTGCCTTTGCCTTTTCTTTAGTTACTATTTCATGAATGAATTTATCATTTCTTTTTATAATTTCAACCATCTTTTTCTGGATCTTTGGTAAATCAGAATCTGAGATAGGGGAGAGGAATTGAAAATCGTAGTAGAAACCATCCTCTATTGCTGGCCCAATTCCAAATTTGACTGTTGGATATAGTTCCTTTACAGCTGCTGCCAGAACATGAGAAATTGAATGTCTTAAAGTTTCTATTTCCATAATATTAAATTAATGTCAGTTTTTTCATTATACTGATTTTTTAAAGGTTTTCAATTACTTTGTTGTTTTCCAGATGAGGATTGGCCAGTGTCTGAGCTTGGCTTCCGCAATCAGTTTTTTATCTGGATTTACCGCCCTAGGATTGGAAACCAAAGAAAGAAGAGGGGAATCAGTATAGTGGTCAGTATATGCATAACTATTATTTAAATCCCAATCATATTCTCTAGTAATTTTTGTAATTAGATCTGCTTTGCCTTGGCCGTATACAAATCTGTTTTCTACTTCTCCTGTATATATTCCATTTTCTTCGTATAGGCGGTTGGCCAAGCAGGTTTTGATTCCTAGTCCCTTGCCTATGGACTCTGCCAGGGGATCTATGGTTCCGGAGACAAGAACAATTTCATATCCCTCTTGCTTATGTTTTTCTATTATTTGTAATGCCTCTTTAAATATTCTCGGCTTAATGTCTGATTGAAATATCTCATCCAATATATTTGCGAAATCATTTACTTTCCAGCCCTTAATGATCTGATATGCTTTTCTTGTTTGCTTGGCAACATCTTCAATTTTGTTGTTAAATCCCAATTTGTAACCAATAAGCCAAAGGGCATTAGAGAATAGAAACCAAAAAGAAACCTTTTTTCTTTTGAAAAGATTAAAAATCATTATTCTTTGAGTATTTCCTTTTACTAAAGTATTGTCTATGTCAAAAAATACAACAGGTTTCATATATTAGCAGGGAAGACTGATAAAGAAAGATGAGCCTTTCTCTTTGCCTTCTGATTCTGCCCAGATTCTTCCTTTATGCATGTCAATGAATTTTTTGGCGATATAGAGCCCTAATCCAGAACCCTCTGTGTGGAACTTAGGTCCGTTTTCTCCTCGTCTGAAGCTTGTAAAAAGACTACCCATTTCTTCTTGGCTAAGGCCCATTCCGGTATCTTTTATCTCTATTATTACTTCCTTATTTTTCTTTTTAGCGCTTATAGTAATTTTACCTTGTTGAGTATATTTGATGGCATTATCTATTAGGTTTAACAATACTTGCCTCATCTTATCCCTATCCATTGTAATTAATGGTAATTTCATCGGTTCCTGGATTACTGTTAGTCCTTTCTGATCTGCGCTGATCTTAAGCTTGTTTATCATTTGGCCGATTAATTCTTGAAGATCTACTTTTTCCAACTCTAACTTTATCTTTCCAGCCTCAATTCTTGAAAGGTTTAAAAGATCATTAACAAGATTAATTAATTCTTCATTGCTTCCGTAGACATTTTTTAAAATATTGGTAAATCTGTCATCAAATTTTCCATATACTCCTTCAAGAGCCATAGACATATATCCTTTTATTGCAGTTAGGGGAGTGCGCAATTGATGGGAAGCGATAGAAACGAATTCTGATTTTGCTTTATCCAATTTCTTGAGACTTATATTCGCTTCTTCGAGCTGTTTGGTAAGTTTTTCAAGCTGTTCCCTGCGCTTTATTTCCTTAAGAACACTTTTGATGAGAGACCAACCTAAATAGGCAAAAATAATTAATATGCATATTTTTAAAATAATAGTTGAGAGTGTTTTAGCAAGGATAGCATCTACGAATAATGCTATAAGAGTGGCGCCAACTAGTACCTCTGTAGCTATGATTCTTAAATTAAGAAATCTATAACGAGTTATCGTGTATCCTATAAAAAATATATATAAGACGACAAAATAATTGCCTATGGGATAGCTTTTTATAAGTTGTGGGAAAAAATTAGTTAATCCACCGGCAAATCCTAGTACTGCCGCTATTAAAATATATTGTGTTTGGGCTTTCTTTATTCCCGTAGATCTAATTAAATGACGTATTAATAGATGGGTTGCATGGGTGATTATAACAAAGAAAGTAATTGGGAATAGAAAATAAAATTTACCAGGATTTATCCAAAAATTAAATTCTGAGAAAGGAAATACACCAATTTTAAAATAAGAGGAAAAACTAAATATAGCTAATCCGCAACCGATTAAAAATGAACAGAAAAATTGTATTAAGTAATTCCTTTTACTAATTTTATTTACCTCGGTAAATATTAATACAAAGTTTAAGAAAGATATTGGAATAAAAATAGCAGAAACATCTAGGGCATATTGCCAAATCATTGCTAGCGATTGATTCTCCGAAGCAATTACTCCAAATAAAGATAAGCTCCACAAAGAAATAGTTAAAGCTACCAAGGCCCAAGCTTTATTCAATGCAATTTTTTTGTTTTTTAAATATACAAAAAAGCCAAGCAGCAGACTTAGTATAGAAGTTGATAAGCAAGAAAATTCAAATGGAGTCATATCTTATTTTATCCTAAAAATTAAGTTTTCTCTACTAGTCTTGATATTTTAGACATTATAAAAGCGGTAATATTGTCTAGATTGTCTCCCAATGCATATTCAGAATATGTGATTGGTGAACCGATATTAATTGTGCATTTATTAAAATGTGGGAACTTTTCCTTTCTAGACATGATTTCGAATGTTCCAACCATTCCTATTGGTATCACTGGAACTTTTGATGCTAGCGCGATCTTGGAAACACCATTAAATGCTTTATGGATTTTTCCATCCTGAGATCTTGTCCCCTCTGGATAAATACCTATCAAATTACCAAGCCTCAATTTTCGTAAAGCCACATCAATAGCAATATGCGCCGATTCTTTTTTATCTTCGCCATATCGGTCAATTTTTATCTGTTCTGTGGCAAGCATTATAGGTTTCCAAAATTTCTTTTTAAAAAAAACTTCAGCGGTTAAAAAATAAATAGGTCTATGTGAGATTGCGCTTAGGCAGATAAAATCAAAATAACTACTATGGTTTGAAGCTAAAATAGCAGCACTATTTTTGGGGATATTCTCTAATCCGTTGACTTGTTTTATCCAAATTAACCTTACTATTGGGAAAATAATTATTTTCAAGAGAATTCTTATAAGCCAAAATATTATTTTCTTAAACATAATAATTAATTAGAATTTCTTAGCAAATAATGTAATATCTTTCCTAGCGGTGATTTGGGTATTTCTTCTATAAATTCAATCTTTCTTGGTATTTGATAATCTGCCATATTATTCTTGCAGAAATTAATTATTTCCTCTTTACTAATATTCCCATTTGCTACTATAAATGCTTTTGGTATCTGGCCATAATAATCATCGGGAATTCCTATCACGGCAGCATCTTTTATTGCAGGGTGTTCTCTTAAAACTTCTTCTATGTCTTGTGGCCACGCTTTTTCACCTCTAACATTAATCATATCATCTAATCTTCCTTCTATATAGAAAAACCCATCTTCATCCATAGATACAATATCTTTAGTATGAAACCATCTATTCTCATCTATTACTGATTTAGTCGCTTCCGGTTTTTCCCAATATCCATTAAATACCTGTGGTCCTTTTACTATTAATTCTCCAATTTGATTTGGGCCAACTTCTTGATTTGTTTGTAGATCAACAATCTTGCAAAAAGTATTCGGTATAGGAATTCCTATACTTTCTACCTTTTGTATTCCTTTTGGCGGATTCATAATAACAATGGGGGAAGTTTCTGTTAGTCCATAGGCCTCTATAAAGATTCCTTTTGAAATCTTTTTCATTTGTTCTATTGTGCTGGCAGGGCATGATGCGGCACCGCTGCCCCAAAATCTTACAGAGGATAGATTATATTTACTAAGATCTTTTTTAAACAATGCTGCATATATTGCAGGTATGCCCGCAACTACATTTATCTTATCTTTCTCAATCGCTTTCAACAACGGTTTTGTATTAAATTTAGGCATTAGCGTTAAAGGAAATGCTTTGTAGACAGAAAGATTTAATACAAATGTTAAACCATATATATGAAAGAAGGGGAGTACTCCTATCTGGCTATCTTTTGCTTCAGTTAGGCAATCAGTAATATAGTCAGAGATCTGAAAAACATTGGATGTAAGATTGTAATGAGTCAATGGAACTCCTTTTGGCTCTCCTGTTGTTCCGCTTGTATACATTAAACAAGCACAATCCGTTTTTGGATTAATCAATGCTGTTTCTACATTATCATTATTCTTTAATAATGATTTAAAAGAATAATGATTCTTTACGGCATTATTCTCAAAATATTCTTTTGTCGTTTTTATCCGATAAACTAATTTCAATAATAAGGGAAATTCATCAGATATGTTTGTAAAGATTGCTTTTTCTATCTTTGTATTTTCTTTTGCTTCCAAAACTTTCTTAGAAAAAGCATCTAATGTAAAAAGTATTTTTGCCCGGCTGTCATTTAAACAATAATGAATTTCCTTTGCAGAGAATAGGGGATTGAGAGGTATAATTGCAGCCCCTAATTTTAATGCTGCAAAGTAGGCAATGACAAACTGGGGGCAATTTGGAAGAATTAATGCAATTCTGTCATTTTTTTCTAATCCTAGTTTTTTTAAAGAAGCGGCAAAAGAATTAACTTTCTTTTCCAAGGTTGAATAATCTGTTTTTCTATTGAAAAATATCAATCCTATATTTTTTGGATATTTTTTTAATGTATTCTCAAAAAAAGAATACAAAGAAGATTCTGGATAATCTCCGGAAATATATTTCAAGCCCTCAGGATAATGTTTTAACCAAGGATAATCTTGCATATTTATTGGCTTTCTATTAATTCTTGTATTTCTTCAGTGATAAATTTAGGGGAACCATCTTTAAAATCTACTCTTCCTGCCATAAAGACAATTTTATTCTCTTGGAATGCTGCAGGATTTTTATCTATCGTAGAAGGAAATACTATTGCTTCTATTTTTTCTGTTAAATCTTCAACTTCTACAAAAAGCATTGGTTTTCCATTCTTTGTAATAACTCTTTTAATCTTGTTTATCATTCCTCCAATAGTCAATTTTGCTCCTGGAGCAATTCTTCTTTGATGCGGATCGGCAGCGCCATTTGATTGCTGATATATTTTAAAGATGGGAACAGCTTTTTTAGAAAAGATCTTTTCGTAATCTTTTAAAGGATGGCCGGAAACATATACTCCTAATAGTTCTTTTTCCCATAAAAGCTTTTCTTTTTCTTTGGCGCATTCAGTGGGCTTCATATATACAGAAGGAGCTGCTTTCATTCCTCCAAACAAATCTGTCTGGCCATTTGCTTTATTTTTTTTGTTCTCTCTTGCGCAAACAAGCAATTGCTCAAGATTATTTAATAATTTACTCCTTTCTTCTAAACTATCAAATGCTCCTGTTTTTATCAATGCTTCCATTGATTTTTTATTCAAATCCTTGCAGGATCTTCTAGTTGTAAAATCAAGCATAGAAACATAT
>JAQTNP010000020.1 GCA_028713795.1 Minisyncoccota bacterium | reverse complement strand
AGATTCAACCAAGTTAATCATTTCAGGATCATCAACTGCATCGCATTTATTCAAAAATACGATCATGGCTGGAACTCCGACGTTCTTGGCCAAAAGAATATGTTCTCTGGTCTGCGGCATTGGGCCGTCAACAGCAGAAACAACCAAAACAGAGCCATCCATCTGGGCAGCGCCGGTGATCATATTCTTTATGTAGTCGGCGTGTCCCGGACAATCAATATGGGCATAGTGTCTTTTTTCACTTTCATATTCTACGTGGCAAACATTAATGGTAACTCCTCTTGCTTTTTCTTCTGGAGCAGAATCAATCTGATCGATTGTTCTCTCGTCTACGTTAAATCCATACAATTTCAAAGTATGGAGGATTGCCGCAGTTAAAGTTGTTTTTCCATGGTCAACATGGCCGATGGTACCAACATTCAAGTGCGGTTTTGTTCTTTCGAATTTTGCTTTCTCTGCCATATGAATTATTGATGGGTTAGAGATTCTTGCGGGAAAAAAAATTCACGCAAACAATCACCCAATCCCACTATTTATTTATTTTTATTAATTGTTATGACGGTTTGGACTGTAAAAAATACAGTATTATAGATAATATTACAAAGCATAAAAGAAGTCAACTGTTAAAAAGGCAAATCGTCTATTGTCAGCCCTTCTTCCTCATTATTTGGCAACATCGCCTTTTCCGGCATTGGAGGCAATATCTTTTCTTCTCTTGGAGCAGGCATTGCTATGCCCTGGCTGACAACAGGCTTTTCCTCTTTAACATCCTCAAAGGAAGAGATAATCATGGTTGGGTTTCCATCTTCCACTATGATTATCTTCCCACCTTCTTTCTTCAACACTTTTTTTATCAAATTAAAATCCATATTATTTTCTTCCTTCTACTATTGTCTGCACTATATTCTCTGGGACCTTTTGATAGCTATTAAACTCCATAGTAAACGATCCTCTGCCCTGAGTCAATGACCTCAAAGATGTGGCATATCCAAACATTTCAGCTAATGGAACTTCAGCGTCAATGACCTTCATATTAAGCCGATCAGCTGTTTCGGATATTCTGCCCCTCTTGGAATTTAAATCCCCTATTACATCTCCGAAATAGTCAGCAGGAATAGTTACTTCCAGTTTCATTATTGGTTCAAGCAGTATCGGTTTGGCTCTTCTGGCGCCTTCTTGCAAAGCCATGGAACCGGCAATCTTAAACGCCGCTTCTGAAGAATCAACCTCATGAAATGACCCATCATACAAGGTTACTTTCATATCAATCATTGGATAGCCGGCAATAACTCCTCTTTCCATTGCCTCCTTAATTCCTTTCTCAGATGGAGAGATAAACTCTTTTGGTATGACTCCTCCTTTAATTTCATCAGAGAATGCATATCCTTTTCCTCTCTCCTGGGGCTCTACTCTAATGCATACATGCCCATATTGTCCTCTGCCTCCGCTTTGCCTGATATATTTTCCTTCTGCTTCGGCTTCAGCAGTAATTGTTTCTTTGTAAGCAACCTGAGGCCTTCCAATATTGGCTTCTACATTAAATTCTCTTCTCATTCTTTCTACTAAAACCTCCAAATGCAATTCTCCCATGCCAGAGATAACGGTATCGCCTGTTTCCTCGTCTGTTTTAATTCTGAATGTTGGATCTTCTTCGGCCAATTTCTTTAAAGCCAGACCTAATTTCTCTTGGTCAGCTTTTGTTTTTGGTTCAATTCTAATAGAGATAACCGGCTCTGGGAAAGTAATTTCTTCAAGAATGACAGGGTTTTCTATATCACAAATTGTGTGTCCTGTTGAAACATCCTTAAATCCAATAGCAGCAGCCAAATCTCCTGCCAAAACTTCTTCTACCTCTTCCCTATGATTAGCATGCATTCTTACAATTCTTCCAATCCTTATCTTATCCCCAGTAGTGCTGTTTAAAATTGTAGAACCGGCAACCACCCTTCCTGAATATACTCTAAAATATGTTAAGTTTCCTACAAAAGGATCTGTGGCAATCTTAAATGCCAAGCCCGCAAATGGCTCGTTGTCATCAGGATGCCTTTCCATGGGCTCTCCTGTCTTAGGATTTTTCCCTGTAATAGCTGGCAGATCCAAGGGACAAGGAAGATATTGGACAACAGCATCAAGCATTCCCTGCACTCCTTTATTCTTTAAAGCAGATCCGCATAATACAGGAACTAATTTGTAATTAATGACGCAATCTCTTAATACTGTCCTAATTTCTTCCGGAGTTATTTCTTGTCCGGACAAAAACTTTTCGGTCAATTTTGGATCTTCTCCGGCCACTTTGTCTAAAAGTTTTTCCCTCCATTCAGCAGCAGATGCTTTTAAGTTTTCCGGAATGTCTTCAACTGAAACTTTTTCTCCATGCTCTCCGGAAGATTTTACTGCTTTCATCGTTATTAAATTGATGATTCCTTCAAATCCCGCCTCCAGTCCTATTGGAATCTGTAAGGCCACAGCATTAGGAGTCAACCTGTCTAAAATTGATTGGAAGCTTTTTTCAAAAGAAGCTCCCATTCTGTCTAGTTTATTGATAAAGCAAATTCTTGGAACTTTGAATTTATCCGCCTGCCTCCAAACAGTTTCTGATTGGGCCTCTACTCCCGCTACTCCGTCAAACACAACAACTGCTCCGTCTAAAACCCTTAAAGATCTCTGCACTTCTGCAGTAAAATCAATGTGTCCTGGAGTATCAATAATATTGATTTTGTATTCATGCTTTGGCGCTTCTTGCTCTGGGTAGTCTTTTTCTACTGGCGTCCAGAAACAAGTTGTAGCAGCTGAAGTAATGGTAATACCTCTTTCTCTTTCCTGGTCCATCCAATCCATGATTGCTGCTCCCTCATGCACCTCCCCTATCTTATGTGAAATTCCAGTATAAAAAAGAACCCGTTCTGAGACGGTAGTTTTTCCGGCATCAATATGCGCAATGATGCCGATATTCCTGCATTTTTCAAGCGGATATACCCGTGCCATATATGTGAATTAATTAATTTACGCAAAATGTGCAAACGCTCTATTGGCCTCAGCCATTTTATGCATGTTCTCTTTCTTTCTTACTGCTGCTCCTGCATTATTAGCAGCTTCCATTATCTCAAAAGCTAATTTATCCTTCATTGGTTTTCCTTTAGCAGATCTGGCTGCAGCAATAATCCATCTGAAAGCTAAAGTAACCCTCCTGTCTCCTTTTGTTTCTACTGGAACCTGGTAATTGGCTCCTCCAATTCTCCTGGCCCTGATTTCTAGTATAGGAGAAGCATTATTGATTGCTTGCTCAAATACTTCAACAGGATTTCTTTTTGTTTTCTCTTCAACTGCTTTGAAAGAGTCATATACAATATTAGTTGCAATATTTTTCTTTCCCTTTTTCATTATATAATTGATGAGCTTGGAAACTAAAACGCTTCCATATGCAACATCAGGCTCTAATTCTCTTTTTTTAATCTTTTTTGCCATAGTTATTTCTTTTTAGTTCCGTATCTGGACCTTGAATTCTTTCTGCCTTCAACCCCGGCAGTATCTAATACTCCCCTTACTATCTTATATCTGATTCCTGGAAGATCTTTTACCCTTCCTCCCTTGATCATTACAATTGAGTGTTCCTGAAGATTATGACCTTCTCCTGGAATATAGGCAGTCAATTCCATGCCATTGCTTAATCTTACCCTAGCTACTTTTCTTAATGCAGAGTTTGGTTTTTTAGGAGTAACTGTAAAAACTTTTAAACAAACTCCTCTTTTAAATGGTGAGTTAAAATTTACTGGCCTGTTCTTCTTTACATTAAAAGAAAAAGCCAAAGCAGGAGTTTTGTCTTTCTTTGTTGATTTCTTTCTTCCTTTTTTTAACAGTTGTTGAAATGTAGGCATATGATATACATTAGCGCAAAAAACGCAATTATACAAGTTATCAGAATAATGATTTTCTGTCAATCTTAATAATTCTAAATTCTTTCTTTAGACTGATGATTCTGTTATATGATTCCAAAATCCTATTCTCTTTAATTCTTCCGTCCCTAACCGCAGTGAGGATTATATCCCTTATCTTGTATGCTAAATACTTATCATATTTTCCAATATTATTAGTTGCAAGAATAATATCGCATCCTGCATTAATTGCAGAGATAACAGCGTCTTCTAAAGAATAACTATTGATCGCTCCCATTTGGATATCATCAGAAATTATTAATCCGTTAAACTCTATCTGTTTTCTTAAAATATCTTGCAAGAATTTTTCAGAAAGAGTTGCCGGATTGTTCTCGTCAATATTTCTGTTGATAATATGAGCTGTCATTACAGCAGAAATTAATCCTTCTTCGTTTAATTTCTGGTAAGGAATCAATTCTTCTTGTTTGTAAGTATCTGTTACATCCGTAGCTCCTAAATGAGTATCTGAAAGAGCGCTTCCATGCCCTGGAAAATGTTTTACAACAGAAACTATATTATTTTCCTTAAGATTATTAATGAAAATCCTGGCATTATCTATGACAATATCAGGATTAGAAGAAAAGGATCTTTCCAATGCTCCAATAATTGGACTTAAAGGATTAATATCTAAATCAACAACAGGGGCAAAATCCATATTAAAACCTAATTCTTTTAATTCTTCTGCAATCTTTTTAGATTCAGAATCAATTGTATTATTCTTTGCCATTTCTTGAGCAGAAGAAATTGTCTTAAATCCATATTTAGATTTTAAACGATTAACATTTCCCCCTTCTACATCAACTGCTGTAAATAAAGGGGTATCGGAATATTTTTGAAGATCAGAGATTAATTTTTCTGTCTGCTGGGGATTGATGATATTTCTGGGAAAACTGTTAGATGGAATATCCCAATCAGAGAAAGAAACTCCTCCGGGTTTTACATCTTGAATGATTTTTACAATATCAGAATCATCAACAACTATAGTTCCCCTGAAACCTATCACTATCATCTGCCCAATCTTTTCCTTTATATTTTTGTCATATATAACCTTGCCTCCCTGAAAATTAATAGATTGATATATTTTTGCAGCTGATTGCACGCAATACAAAGAATAGCTACCGATAAATATTGATAGTATAAAAATAATTAAAAGGAAAAACCAATTTGTTTTGCTGTAGGAATACATATATTAAATTCTACCAGAAAATATATTTAATGCGAATTTAGAAATAAAGAGGACTCTATCAAGAAAATCTTAATACTCTGCCAACCCTAGTTCGCATTGTAATTTATATGCATTCCCATGGCTTAATAATCCTTTATACGAGGCTATGGTTTGTAAATCAGCAGAATTGTTTAGCTTCCTTGCTATTCTCTTCTTGGTTGATTTCCTGATTTGTCTATAATCATTAAAATGTATCCAACCAAGAAAATCTATACCCGACGAGTATGTTTTAAAATATACTTTTTGCCCATGAAGTTTTAATTTTAATTCGTCTTGCAAAAATTTTTTAACTTCAAATAAAAAATCTTTCAGCTTTTGCTTGCCCTGAGAAAGAATAATAAAATCATCTGCATATCTGATATAATAACTTGCTTTCAATTTGTGTTTTGCAAATTGATCTAATTCATTAAGATAAACATTCGCAAAAAGCTGAGATGTGATATTCCCCAAGGGCAACCCATTTTCAAAGCTGTTAATGATCTTAGAAGTAAGCCACTTAAGATTATCGTCTTCAATGCAATCATTAACAATTCTGATTAGAATTGTTTTATCAATAGAATAGAAAAATTTCTGTATGTCGCATTTTAAAATCCAGATGGTCTTAGTATGATTTTCTGATGCTTGATAAGCATATTTGCGTAATCTATTCATTGCTTTATGCGTCCCCTTCCCTAATCTGCAAGAATATGAATCAGATATAAATGTTCTATCAAAAAATGGATATATTTTTCTGTATAAAGCTCTGTGTAGTAATCTATCTCTAACACTTGCCTTATGAATCTTTCTGGGTTTTGGATCCGAAATTCTAAATAGTTCATATTTGGAATGAATATATGTTTTGTTTAACAAATCTCTATGCAAAGAGAGAATATTGTCCATAAGATGCAATTCAAATTCTTGTACGTCTTTTTTAAAATGTTTTCCTTTTCTAAATTCTTTCCATGCTTCAAGAAGATTTCCTATGGAAATGATATACTGATAACTATGAGTAAATTTACTTTTTGTCATAATCCCCGATATCGTCTTTTGCCTGTATTATATAAAGCTAAAGATTTGTATTTAACATGGTTTAACTATTACAAAACTATACCAAAAATCCATAGATATTCTTTAGGCCAGAAAATTGACAATTTTTTAATTGAAACTATATCAGCTATCTCAACTGCAAGTTTTGCAGACAAGGATAAAAAGATTTTGAATGTATCTGATGCCATACAAAATATTGATACCCTAAAAATTCTTTTAATTATTCTTTGGGAAGCAAAATCTTTAAATGATAAACAATACATTGATTTATCTGTAAGGATTGATGAAATCGGCAGAATGCTTGGCGGCTGGTTAGGACAATTAAAAAAGCAAAACTCTCCTATTAAATCAGGAGAGAAATGAAGAGAGTTGCGGAACGGAGAACGCGAACCCATTCTCGCGATTCCACCTGTTCTCGGGGTCGTCGTAGTACGCGTTCAGCCACGAACCATTATCATTGCGACTCACGCCCAGAAGGTCCGGGTTACCGTTAGAATCATACGAGATATCACCTATACCACTGCCCTTAGAATACTCTCGAGGCTGTATTCTATTCGGTATCGTAATACCCTAATATCTCGTACCAAATATCTTCATTTTTTAAGTTGTATATATTACTCTATCCGAAGCCGTAGCCGCGGATAATCCCAATATATACATACTGGATTCGGTAGCAAGAAACCGTAATCTCTCGCATATTCACCTATTACCAATATTAAGTATAGTATGATCTCTGAAAAAGATACAGCCCCCGTTCGGGAAACCGAACGGGGGCTGGACAATTCCCAAGAGCCAAGACACAAGAACAACAATCCAAAGTGCCCCAGCTCAGATATCTACTTGCGGAACGGAGAACGCGAACCCAGCCTCGCGACGCCACCTGAGCACGGGGTCGTCGTAGTCCGCGTTCAGCCACGAACCATCATCATAGCGACTCACGCCCAGAAGGTCCGGGCCCTGGTGCATCACGATAATCCACCAAAGACCCATCTCCTCGATTTGCTTATCCGTGAACTTCTCGCGGATAAGGCAGGCGACCTCCATGTTGATCTCTCCGAGACATCGCCGAACCGCTTCGGCTCGGACATTCCTGGTGAATCGCTCTCTATCCGCGAACAACTCACCCCTCAGAACAGCAACCTCAATGTTCTGGCCCGTCGTTGGAATGAAGTCGGGCGATCGAAGCACTCTCTCCGCTTCACCGCTCAACCTCTTTCCCTGACTTCTCAAAACGCGAATCCATTCTTCTCCACTTCGTCCGTTGGTGACGACATTGAAGCGAATGAGATCGCCCTCCATCCAGAACTTGGGTCGGTGCTGGAGAACCCACTCACGAGAACAGATTCCCAAAACTACCTCTCCGGCGGTCCCGACACGCATCTGCCCAGCAAGCTCTTTGAATACCGCGTTCTTCTGACCAGTCGTTACATCTGCCGTGAAATAGCTCTGCTCCTGCGTCATCTCTGTTTCCTCCTGCGCTCAGTTGCGCATTCGAATTTTCCCCTCATCCGGGGAGGGAGCTGTGGCCTCTATGGTCATAGCCAGAAGATACCAAAAAGGATCAGTATTTTTTGGCTATGACCATATTCCGCAATAGTATTTTAATGTACTATTTACCTATGTATATTATAGCACAATATTGTATTTACGCAAACTTTCACAACCCTACAATCAACTTAAATACCCAATTGCTTAATAGAGAGATATAGTTTCCAAAGAATATAATAATGGCAAGAAGAATTATCATGCCATATCTAATCAAAAATATCTTTAACTGATCAAAACTCTTTGGCAGAAATGTAAATAGAATATGGGAACCGTCTAATGGCGGCAATGGTATTAGATTAAATACAGCTAAAATAATGTTAATCTGTACAATGTATACAAATACCATAACTGTCCCTTCTGGAATATTATGCGATTTGAGGAAAAATATTCTCAAAGCCAGTCCAAATATCAAGGCAATTAAAAGATTTACCCCTGGCCCGGCCAAAGAAACTTTTGCATCTCCATATCTTTTATCCCTGAAATTTGAAGGATTGACTGGAACAGGTTTTGCCCAGCCAATTACAAAATCATTAACTCCCGAAAGAAGATTTGTAAGCAAAAGTATTCCCGGAAGGACAATTGATCCGAAAGGATCGATATGCCTTATCGGATTTAATGATAGTCTTCCCATATCCTTGGCAGTAGAATCCCCCATCGCATAGGCAGCCATACCATGGGCTATCTCATGAAGGATAATCGAGAAGATTAAAATTACTGCAATTATTAATATTTCTACTATTCCAATCATAGTAAGTATATAATACTTCAAATATTAACACTTGCCAAATTTCAAGAAATAATCTATGCTTATTCTATTCTTGAATTTAGAAGAAAAAAATATGGCTATTACTTGCGCAATTTGCGGAAAGAAACATACAACGGTTGTAAAATACAACAAGCTGATGTCCCGCTACAATCCAAATCCCAAGCATACAAAAAAACCAAATCTTCAATGGCATACTTTAGCTAATGGCAAAAGAGTGAAAGCTTGCACTAAATGCATTAAGAAAGCATCCAAAGCCAAAAAGAATTCTTAATAATCTCGGGGTGTAGTACAAAGGCCAGTATGCGCGCATGGGGTGCGTGCGATCTGGGTTCAATTCCCAGCACCCCGACACTTGACAAAATTTTTCTACTAGAATATAATTCTAGTAGAAGTATGCAATAATAGCTTATATGATGCTGAGGTCTTCCCTCGGAGAATCCGAGACTTAAGCCTCAGAACACCATTATATAAGACGCTACTTCTAACAAAACCTCATCGCGAATGAGTTTTTTTGTTTAATAGTATTTGTTCTTCCAATAATCTTTGAACAATTCCCCGCCTTCTCCTACTATATTATTTTTTAATATATTAAAAAAATCTTTTCCCAGAGGTTTGTTTTCTAGATAGCAAGCCATTGCTCCAGATATCCAATCGGCAATTTGTATGTTTTCATCTTTCTCAGAATCAACCATTTCAATTTGTATAATAGAATCCTTTGGAAGTTTCTTTAATATTCCAGTTTTCAAGGCAACCTCGAAATCATGCTTGCTAAAACCTTTAAGATGTCTTTTATCGCAGAAAATCCTAAACTCTTTATCGGATATTGGCAAATACATATCTAAAACCATACTAATAATATTGGTATATAATAGTCCTGTTTGGATTTTATCTCCCCTTTTGTAATTTTCTGGAATATTCTCTTTTAGTAAATAAGCATATTTTATCCTTACATCTAAATCTGCAATAAATTTTAAAGTTCTCAATCTTAAACTTTCGGAAATATTTATCTCTGTAAATTTGATTTCTGATTGATAACGCATTCTCTTGGGGAATTTGCTTCGTTGCCAGCTACGAAATTGTTTTTTGGTTCTCCTTGGATTTCCAACCGTAAAAGATCCTATTATAAAATATTTCTCAGGAGAATTTTTATTAAATTGACCGCTTTCGTCTAAAAAGATATATGGCATATATTTTTTACTATTTTGTAAAAATATATAATTTAGTTATACTTAATATAGCAAGTAAATCCTCATGCGTGGGCTTCCGGATGGTTGCTCTTAAATAGCGTATGAGGTTTTGTATTTAAATATATAAATTATTTTATTGTAAATGCTTACAATAATTATTGTAATTTTTAACAATGATTAGATTGTGAATTAACAGCTATTTTGTATTTCTATTGGATCTTGGTGACTTTCAATGTAATCGCCTCTAGTTGCATATTTTAATTCTTTAATATTGAATACGACCATTGCTAATTTAAGGGCTTGAGGACTGAATTCAGAACGCGGAATCTCTTCCATTATCTCCCTTATCCTTTCAGCGCCGTAATATTTAGCAATCCAGGTCCAGTGATGCCAATTTCCATGGTTGATAGTATTAACAATAATAGTTCTTTTGTTTTTTTCAGCATCTATTGAAGAAAAAACATAAGACCATAAAATTGGCTTAAAAAATAATGGTAATTTTGTGCTTCTAAAAAGCTTTTTCATGCTTTGATTATAGCATAAAATGGCTCATTTTTTCATCCCATATCCCCCAGTAACAGAATCTCTAAATAATAGGATTCTAGGAGGATTTATAGAGAACAAAACAAAACTTAAAATAATTAGAATAAGGCAAACTCCAGAAAGGATAGCAGAAAATTCTACTTCTTTTCTTTTCATAATTCTGTAGCTTAATATTCTTCCTAAAATTACAGCTACGACAAAGCTTAGAATATCAACAACCAGTACGCTCTTCCCTATTATCCCGGTATATGTGTAGAAAAATACAATTATGAATATTGGAGCAATCAGGCATTCTGTCAATTTTGCAAAGAGAAATTTCTTAATTTCTTTTTTGAATAGAAAGATTTCCAAGATTCCAAAAAAAACAAATGGGAATACTGCAAGTTTTAAATGCTCCCAGACGCTTTCATTTACGGCGGAAAATAGCCCTATGATAAACCTATTCCCAGACATTGCATAAGTAAAATGCAAAAAACTTCCTAAAAGAATGGAAAATATTGTTCCGGCAATATATATTTTTAATAGTTTTTTGTTCATATGTGTATAACCTTGTTTAATTATATATCAGGATTAGGTAAAATAGAATAATATAATTAATCTCTTAATATGATTACTCAACAATTAATTGATTTTATCAAAGATCAATTAAAGCAAGGAAAAAGCGAAGAAGATATTAAACAAACTCTTCTACTCCAAGGTTGGAAAGAGGAAGATTTAAATCAGGGGTTTTTTACAGTCAAAAACCCTGGCATGGATATTCCCTCTCCTCCGCCAATAGTAAATTCCTCAGCAACGGATTCTAATTCTCTAAAAAGATTATCAGGAATAAAAGAATTGTTTTTTAACTCTTGGGCTATTTTTAAAAATAACTTCTGGAGATTCTGGCTGATAAAGATAATTTTCTTAGCAATAATTTTAATATTGAGCGGTGGTATCGTTTTTGGGGGCATAAAGCTTCTAAGAGTGAATCTCGTTCTAAGTTTAATTTTGCTTATCATCGCCACATTGCTTGCAAGTTTTTTAATGTCAGCATCTCAAATAGCGATAATCTTAATTTCTGCCAATAACGATCTGCCAACCTCTTTTGGTAAAATATTAAAAATTTCTTTAACTAGGATGTTTTCCTTCTGGTGGCTATTTCTATTGAATGCCGCATTAACATTTGCCTTTATTCTTCCTGGACTTGTCTTGTTGATTCTGGGATATATATTTGATCTTTTTGTCTTATCGGTTTTAGGATTTATATTGATATTTATCCTATCTATATTCATCGGTATTTACCTCTCGCAAACAACATTTATCTATATTCTTGAAAAAGAAGGTCTTATCAATTCTTTTTCCAGAAGCTGGAGTTATGTAAAGAATAATTGGTGGAAAGTATTTGGAAGATTATTTCTGTTTGGAATACTTTGGTCAATAATCGCATGGCTGCTCGTCTTGATTCTTAATATCTTTCTAACCAAAAGGATTTCCGATAGTATTGTAGAGATAATTAGTTTCTTTTTAATCACTCCTCTGATTTCTGGCTATGCTTATTCAATATATAGAAGCTTAAAGGGATTAAAAGGAAATGATCCAATTAATCAAAAATTTAGGGGTCGATTTATCGCTCTGATAATAGTTGGCGCGGTAGTTGTCTTGGCAACAATAGGATACGCGATATATTTAGTTAAAATCCAATTCATATTTGATAGCGCTTTGATAAATAATTCTCCCGTCAATTTTAATCTAAATAGCGGGGCGACATCAGCAAAAGATGCTAGAATTCAGGCGAACCTACGACAGCTCAGGAGCGTTGCAGAAATAATATACATTGAAAGTAATAGCTTTAAGGATGTATGCGAACATCCTAGTTATAGTAATATTATGCTTAAAACAAATATTGATGGGATTGCTGTATATCTAGCAAACGAAGGCCTGAATACAAAACTCTTAGATATTTCTGCCATACACGACGATATTAAAGCTAATGGCGGCAGTATATTCTGTGCCTCTACCCAGGAAGGATATTGCGCCTGTTCATTGTTAAATAATTTTTCGTATTTCTGTGTAGATAACAACGGAGTAGCAAAAAGCTATACTTCCTCCTTGCCAACTTGTGGCTATCTGGACGAACAATCAACAATTCTTTCTCATTGCCAATAGAAAAAATACAAACCCGATCTAACCAGTCGGTTTTGTATTTGCCAAAATAAAGGAAATATAGTTAAATTGGAGATATGAAGACAATATACTTGGACTATTCTTCAACCACTCCAATAGATGAAGAAGTATTAAAAGAAATGTTGCCATTCCTTAAAAAAGAATATGGCAATGCTTCTTCAATCCATCGATTGGGACAAACCGCATATGTGGCGATAGATAAGGCAAGAAAAAGAATTGCTGATTTTTTGAATTGTTCTCCAGATCAAATTATCTTTTGCGGTTCTGCGACAGAAGCCAATAATCTAACACTCCAAGGATTTTTAAAGGACAAAAACAATCCTCATATTATCACTACCTCAATAGAGCATCCTGCTGTATTGAATGTCTTGAAGGAATTAAAAACAGATACTACATATATTGATCCCGATAAAGATGGGCTGATTTCTGTTGAAAAGATTAGAAAAGCAATAAAGCCCAATACTGTACTAATTTCAGTAATGTATGCCAATAACGAGATTGGAACAATACAGCCAATTAAGGAAATCTCTAATTTCCTTAAAACATTAAAACAGAAAATATATTTTCATACAGATGCAGTCCAAGCAGTCAATTATCTTGATTGCGATGTAAAAA
>JAQTNP010000019.1 GCA_028713795.1 Minisyncoccota bacterium | reverse complement strand
TTTTAAAGATTGAATTTTATTGATTAATGTCTGGTCTTCCATGATTTTTGCCTCTCTATTATAGATGACGTAAAATTCAGAGATTTATTACACCTTTTGATTGGAAAAGCTGTCTTTTGGAAAATTCTTCCTTAATTCTTCCATTGCCCTGAATATGGTAACTCTGACAGCATTCTCTGATTTCTCAAGAATTTCAGCTATTTCTCCTACAGGCATCTGATCAATATAGTACCAGAGGATAACATCCTGATATTCGTCTTTTAAGGTTCTTATCACAGCCATAATCTGCTCCTGATCAGACAAGGCCATTTCTCTTTTTTCCAGTTCTTGCGTTTTATCTGCTGTTTCAGGAATATCCTGATCAGATAATGGCCTTAAAATAGGTCTTCCCCTGTAAAAATCAACTATTGAGTTTTTGGCCATTCTGTATAAAAAGGCTTTGGGGTTTTCAATTCTGTCGTGACCGTTTTTTTGGAATGTTTTCCAAAAACGGACAAAAACCTCAGAAGTCAAATCTTCTGCTGTTTCCCTGGTGTCCACCTTGATATATATGAACCTATATATCTGCTCTGAATAGGTATTATATATTTTACTAAAGCGGTAAGCTAGTTTTTTGTCCATTTTCTTGTCCGGTTTCAAATGTGGTCATATTAATATTGTCCGTTATCCCTGAAGAACCTGGTAAGTAACATCTTTTTGGCCATCTCTCTTTCTAGTGATTAGGCCCTGGTGCAATAATGCCTCCATATCCCTTCTTAAAGTCCTTGATCCTACTTGCGGAAATATCTTCTTTAAATCAGATAAATTGATCCTTTTCTTGAAATTCAGCATAGAAACTATCCTTTCTTGACGCTTTTCCGGAGATAATTTAGGCATTGATACTCTCTGAGGTCTTGGTTTTGCTACTATTTCTACTGCTTTTTGGGGTATATTTGGTGCACTAGAAGGCCTATTTATCTGCCTCATTTCCTGAGCTAATTTATCATATTCCTGCTTTAAGATAAGGATATTCTTGCTATTAATCCAATTCTGGCTTTCTGATATATCCAGCATGGTTTTTAAGGCCTGGATCTCTGCAAAAACAATTGTTTTTGATTCAGTCAGAAACTGGCTTTTTATCGTTTCGAATAAAATTTTACCCATGCTTTCTTTTATCTGCCAGCGAAGCGGCTCTTTTTCCGGGAAAAGATCGCTTATCTTATACCCTGCAATGGTTAATTTAAGCAAGTAGTTTTGCTCCATGTTTTCAATATTAATTTGTCTGTATAGTATAGCAAAATCAAATAATTCGGTCAAAGGGTGGACACCCTCTTTACAAAAAAACAGAGAAAGTATAGAATAGCGTAATGCTCGAAAATCTAAGAAATAATTAAACATAATCATATGAAACTTCCGAAGATTCGTATGCCAAAGATCGCTTTCAAAAAAGAATATTGGACATGGATATTCTTGTTTACTTTGATTGCCGTAGGAATATTGATATATATTTACAGAGAACCCATAGGACAAATATTTCCTAAGGCAGAAAATGCTAGCATCATAGACTTGTTAGATGAAGAAGAAATTACCACTTCAAGCGAAGAGGAAATAGCAGAAGAGGAAAAGATAGAATTAGAAGATGAGTATTTTACAGAAACCAATATCTTCACAGAAACAGCCCAGTCAGGAGACGGAATAACCCACTTGGCCAGAAGGGCAATGAATCAGTATCTAAATGAGCATGGCCAGAATGCTTCATTACTTTCAAGGGCGCATAAGACATATGTTGAAGATTATTTACAAAACACTATAGGAGATTATGGGTTGCAGATTGGAGAAAAGATAAGCTTTTCAAAAACTTTAATAGAGAAAGCTATTGATTCTGCTTTGCAGCTCACAAACGCTCAATTAGACAATATTGATTCTTTACTTTTGCTAGTGGAATAATGAATATCTAAAATATATTTTCATAATCGCAAATATCTTGCGATAAAGTTTCGATAAAAGAAAACAACGGACAAAGAATTAGGACAAATGATTGTCCTTTTTTATTAAACTAGATTATAACCTCTCCAAACTTCAGTTCTCCTTCAGTCGCCTCTAGCTGTTGCAAATAAACTGTTCCTGATTCACCAAGGAAAAGCGGATTACCAGAGCTTAATTTTGTTCCACCAAGAGATTTTAATTTCCCAGCAAAAGAATCTTTAACTTTGTAATATATAGCAATTCTTCCTCCACCGCCAGTGCAAGAAAATTCCTGGGAACCGCCATTAGCAGTAATTTCTCCTGTACCTGAAATATTTTCTGTTTTAATGACTACTGATCCTCCAGATCCTCCTCCGCCTCCATATCCGTAATTCGGCTTTATCCCTTCCCCTCCATTAGCAGAAATAGTTCCATGAAGTAAAATGTTTTTCACCTCTAATTTTAAAAGTCCTCCTCCATACCCTCCATATCCAGAGTATGTTCCTCCGCCTGAACCATGCTCGTTAGGCAATCTGAAATCTCCATAAGATTCTCCCTTTTCAGAATAGACGCTGGTATCCTGATCCGGTTCATCTCCTCCTCCTCTTCCCCCATATCCTCCACCACTACCTAGTTTTCCAGTTCCCGGTCCATTGCTAGGCATATATCCTTTTTTATCAGCGCTCAGATATGATTCCTCATAAATATTTAAATTATCGGCAAGCATTAAAATATTGCTTTCAATTCTGCCTTTATCTCTGACAGTTATATTCCCTCCTTTAATGCCTGTCGTCTTTTCATAAAGATTAGTAACCTTTCCTTCTGACCAAACAACTAAGTTATTGGTTGTAATTGAAATATCATCTTCAAATATCAAAACCCCTTTAGAAGATATTGATATATCATCAGAATCAATGCTTGACCCAGAAAATTCAATTCTGCTATTAGCAGCTATTTCCAGATTTTTTAAGGTTAAGCTGTTTTCTATTACTGTTTGGGCCAATCCCCCTAGATTGTTGTTTTTAACAATCAATTCTCCTCTATTTTGAGATTTATTCTTTAAGAATATAGTTCCCGCAGCTCCATCAAACTGGCTAGATAACTGATTCCCACCATATGCCTGAATGTCGGAAACTCCCAAGCTATTGTAATATATGGCAATCCTTCCTCCACCGCCTCCTGAACCAGTAGTGCCTCCTCCATTAGCTGTTATTATTCCGTCGCCAGAAATTTCATTAGCAACAAGATATATGCTTCCACCACTTCCTCCTCCGGTTTTTCCATTGATGCTCTGTCCATCTGCAGATATTAATCCATTTATAGTTATCGTTTCTTCTGCCTCTACTATTATCGCACCGCCGCCAGATCCTCCGGCAAGTCCGCCCAATCCTCCACCCCCTGAACCCAAATTAGATGGCAGAATTATATCCCCGTAAGTTAATCCCCCGTCTCCGTAATACGAATCTTGCCCCTCTATGCTATTATCCCCGGCTCCTCTTCCCCCATATCCTCCTCCGCTACCAAAATATCCGGCCCCATATCCTGAATCACCTGGACAACCCTGACTATTTGCAGACAAAAGAGAACCATTTTCAATGGTTAGATTCTTAACAATCAATTTGACTCCTAAATCATCATTGCAATTCCCTTTCAGAGTAATTGTGGAATTATTGGTAATTGTGAGGTTTTTAAAAATATATTCTCCTGGATCTAAAAAGGTATTAAATCCAATGGTAACGTTTATATCCTTTACGTCCAAAAGTCCATCATTATCAAAATCGCTGAATTCATGGTAACTAAATTCTTTTGGACTGGGGTTTTGAATTTCAAAATCCTGATTATTATCATTTGTATCCTTATATGCCACCTGCCCTATTTCATCCGGATCGATTATTCTTGCCATTGATTTTTCCTCGGGACTAGGCTCCGCATTATTTTCCTCTTTTACTAAAGAAGTATCCCAGCCAACAGCATCAATTTTGCAGTTTTTTGCTGATAAAGGATCTGATTGACTTGATGGATTGCAGGAGAAAATACTAATAGCTCCGTTTTGAGCTAATTGTTGGCTAGAATAGTTGTTTCCAGAAGAGCCTTGCGCTTGCCAATCAAATGAAAGAGTATTTAATGCGTCAGCATATATTCCTATTAATATATGCTGTCTGCCTCCAATAGTTAAACTATCTGGAAATATCCAATTACGAGTTGGATCATTCCAATCAGATAAACTGGAAAAGTATGAAAGATAGCATTTGGATAGGCTTATCGATTGAGATGATGGGTTAAAAAGCTCCACATATTCTGTTTTAGCTAATTTAACTTCAGATATTACTATGCCTGAAGCAGAACATTGCATTTCCGTATTATTCTCTTCTTCATCTGGAATCTCATTTCCCGAGGGTATTGTTTGATATTTTTGGTTGATTGATCCTGGAGTAGGAATCTGAATTTCAAAATCCGTTGCATTATTTTCATTATCGATATATGAACTGTTAGTTACTTTCCTTCCAATGCTTTGGTCTTTTTCATGGCTAGAATCAAAGTAGTTCCCTTCTACGAAGGGGGCAATGCTTTCTTGCCACGCAAAAGCATCAACTATGTTTTTATTTGGGTTAAATAGGGCAACACTGTTATTATCTGCCAGGTAGGCAGAAGACGAAGCATCTGATTGGATGATTTGATTGTATTCATCTTTTGCACTTGCCCAGACAAAATATTGTTGCGATTTTACAATATGGTTATCTGAAAAAACAATAATTGATGATTCTGATCCAGAAGATGTTTTCTTTTTCAACTGCCATCCATGCAGATTAACATCTTGATTGTTAGGATTGAAAAGCTCGATAAAATCATCTGATGCATCCTCCCCCTTGTTTTTTATCTCGCTTATCAAAACCTTTGAGTAAGTTACCTGCGTAGTATCAGATGGGTTTGAGAATGTATGGGTAGAGTTGCTAGGAAAACTGTATTGGCTTTTGGGATAATATACTGATTCTTGATTTAGGGAATTCCTAGGACTTGGAAAGTGAGATATCTCAAAATCACTTTCGTTGTTGTCCGTATCTATATACCCCTGGCCAAACATTTTTCTAACTAGGCTAATGTTGCTTTCTAGTCCGTTTTCCAATGTTTTTCCTTCTCCCTCTATGCTTGTTTCTGGAGCAGGATTGGATATTTTTCCCCATCCCGCTTTATCAAAATCTTCTCCTAATTTCTGGGAAATAATTGTTCCGCCGGTGCTGGTTATCTGATTAGAGTAGTAAGCATCTGCGTCAAATTTCAATCCGGAGAAAAATAGCTCTGATCCGGCAAAAAGGAAATATCCTTTTGCCGGAATATTATTCCTAATCCAGGTAATTCTTTTCTGCGTTGGCTTATCTTTTGAATCAACAATCCAAAGAGAAAAATTATCATCATCTATTTTTACGGAAAAATCATTGGGATTAAATATTTCTATGAATTCGCTTTTAGAATTATCCATTCCAGAACATACTTCGCTGATTACTAGTTTAAACTGCTGGCCTTCTATTTTCTTCTCAATTTCTCCAGGGCTATCATTTGTTTCTATTTCATCTTGTTCTTCTTCCTCCTCTGCCTTCTTCTCCTCTTCATCTTCTGGTTTAGTAAAATTAACAAATTGCTTTAAAAGGGTTGCCATATCATCCTTCAATTTATTGAGCTCTGAAATGGTTGTTTTGGAATCAGCTTTGGCTTCATCATATTTATCTTCCAGTTCAGCTATTTTTTGAGCTAATTCTTCTTCAAAGCTGATTGTTGGAGTATCTGATTCTTCTTTGGGCTTTAATTCCTCTTCTTTTACCAAACTAGCTCCTAACAGTTCTGCTATTGTCTGCAATTTATCTTTAGCAGAAGAAAGAATCTTGCCCAGCCAGCCTTCTTCTGGAAATTCAAATTTTGGAACAGTTTCTGGAAAAGTTATTATCAAGCCAGGCGATCCAGAAAAACTGTATTCATGAATTATCTCCTTTTGCCAATATCCTGATTTTTTTCTTTCCATAGACCCGCTTATTTGAGCGATAAAGGGAGGAATTATCTTGCTTTTCTCTATCTCTGTATCAGAAAACCATGTGTAGTTTATCGCTCCGCTCCAAGGATCTCCTTTTGATTTAGGAGGGGTCAAATTATCTGGAGAATATATTCTTATTGTCACTAATCCCTGAGTTTCTGTAACTGGCTTGTAAACAATAATATACTGGAATGTATTTTTTGAAAAATCTTCATTTATTGTCTGGTATTCTACTTCAAAATCTCCAAAAGAGATTTTTAATTTCTGCTCTTTTATTATTTTCAAAAGATAGTTAACTGCTTCATTGGCAGTTTCTTTTTCAAAGCTTCCAATAATCTCATGGAGTTCTGACCCAGATCCAATATTATATATCTGCCAGCCAACCCTAGCTACCTCTTTTACAACTTCTTTTGGGGCTTGTTTTAAAAGATAGTTAAATGTTCTTTGCTGAGATGCCTGTTTAAGGATTACAATCGCAGCCTGTTCTTTTCCGGATTTTGCCTGGACAATAGAATCTATCCATTGATCAGTCATTACCTTGGGAAGACGGTTTAGAATGAAATTGGCATCATAATTTGAGAGCAGCAGATCTTCTTCTGCCAAGATATTAAAAACCGGGAAAACTGAAAACAAAAAAACTACTAAAAAGGCGTTTTTTAAACGCCGGGTATTTTTCATATTATTTTTTTGCAACTTCTATTTTTGTTAAAAAATCTCTAAATTCTCTATCACATCTTTCTCTTTCTAATGGAGGCAAAACAGTTTCAAATATGTATACCTTGTCATCTATCGGCAGAGAAACCATTATTGCCTTTCCTATCTCTTCCTCATCCAGCACTATCTCCCATAAAGCATCCATTCCTGAAACTGATATTAACTCGCTACCAACTATTTCGTTTCCTGTCTGTATATCCTCTATAGCGCTAGCTATTATATGAAACTGTTTTTCCTTTTGGCTTGTTTGGCATCTTACAGATATGCCGCATCCCTTGTAAGCAATGCTAGTTGCTTCGTTCACTTCTGAATCCGGAGAATATATAGCAATGGCTCCTTCTTTTACACCTTTACTGTCCACCCCCAATCCCTCTATCTTTTTTACCAACCATCCAGAAGGAATAGGCATCTTCAAGCCCATATTGCTATTCTCTACAAAAGATTCCTGTTCTGTTTCTGTCAAAGTATAGTTTTCCAAAGGCTCGTAAAATACCTCATTCAAAAGACTAATTTTGTAGTCTGGAACATCTTTGAGGATGTAAGTAAAAAGCCCCACAAGGACGACAAGGGCTAAACCGATTATCAATGCAAACTCTTTTTTCATGAATTTTTAATTATACCCCATACAATATTTTTTTTCAAAAAAGATCTGTGGAAAATTTAACTATTTAGGACTTGACGGCAAGATAAAGATGATGGAAAGTGAGATAAGGGGTTACTAAACCCACGGAGGCGCTTCTACCTCCTTGCGCCCGGAACAGGAGGAGTTGCACCTTCCTGCCTCCTCCTGTTCCTTCCGTACTTTCGTCCGACCATCGTGGCCGGACTCTTTTTTTTACAACAAAAAATGTGGTAATATGAAGTACCTACCCGTAAGGAGGAGGCATGCAAAAAAGAGCCAGAATGAGGCGGCGAGGACTAAGAAGATGGAACTGGCGCCACATCCCATGGATGTTCTGCCGGCCACAGCACTTTTGGCCTATCGCCTGCCAGCGTTCTGGTCGTTAACCAATCGGCACATTGAAAGGAGGCATGGGTGCTAACAAAACACCTCGGCAAAAGGGGCTAACCACCCCTTTTCTTTTTTGTTGCCTTCTTGGTAAATTTAAATATCATTTTTCCGTCATCTGCATCCACTGAGATATTGGCTCCATCTTTCATATCGCTGGAAACAATTTTCAATGCCATCGGATCTAAAATCAATTTCTGTATTGTTCTTTTTAATGGTCTTGCTCCAAGATTCTGATCAAATCCTTTCTTGACCAAAAGGCTTTTAGCTTTTTCCGTGGTTCTAAAAGTAATTCCATTTTTCATAAGGCGATTAGTGACCTTATTCAATTCCAAATCAACAATCTTTCTAATCTCTTCCTGGGTAAGATAGTTAAAGATAATTATTTCGTCAATTCTATTAATGAATTCGGGCCTGAACCTGTCTTTTAATGCTTCCATCACTTTATCCTTCAAAGATTCTTTTTTCTCCTGTTCTTTGGTTACAAATCCCAAGGGGGCCATATTGGAAATGTAGTCAGAACCTACATTGGAAGTCATGACGATAATAGTATTTTTAAAAGATACTTTTCTTCCCTTAGCATCAGTTAGGCGCGCGTCATCAAGAATCTGCAAAAGAATATTAAATACATCTGGATGGGCTTTTTCTATTTCATCCAGCAATAAAACACTGTATGGCCTTCTCCTGATTAGCTCTGTTAATTGTCCCCCTTCTTCATATCCTACATATCCTGGAGGGGATCCAATCATCTTAGAAACAGTATGTTTTTCCATGTACTCAGACATATCTAAACGTATCAGGGTGTTTTCGTCATTAAATAGAAACTCTGCCAAAGCTTTGGCTGTTTCTGTTTTTCCAACTCCAGTTGGACCAAGAAACATGAATGAACCAGTCGGCTTGTCTTCTTCTGATATGCCTGCCCTGCTTCTTCTGATGGCATTGGCGATGGCCTTAATGGCTTCCTTTTGCCCTATTACCCGTTTTTGTATTGACTCTTCCATGTTGTAAAGCTTTTTGGCTTCGTTTTCTATTAAGCGCATTATTGGAATGCCTGTCCATCTGGAAACCACCCTGGCGATATCTTCTTCATTAACCTCTTCTTTTAATAATCGGTGTTTTTTTCTGAATTTAGTTAACTCTGATTCAGAAGAATTCTTCTGTTTTAAAAAATCTGGAATCTTAGAATATTTGATCTCTGCCACTTTTTCCAAATTTCCTTCTCTTTGGGACATTTCTGCTTCAAAATTCATCCGTTCCAATTGTTTATTCAGCTCCCCTATTGTTTTTAAAAGATTTTTTTCTGTCTGCCATTTTAAATCCAAATCTTTTAATTTCTCGTTTAGATCAGCTAAGCTTCTCTGACAGGCAACTAATCTTTGCTTGCTTTTGGCATCAGTTTCTTTTTTGAGCGCTTCTTTTTCTATTTCGTATTTTTGTATTTCCTTTTTCAAATCTTCTATCTGAATCGGCTCTGATTCAATTTCTAACCTTAAAGAAGAAGCTGCCTCATCTAAAAGATCTATTGCTTTATCAGGCAAAAATCTATCAGTAATATATCTTGTTGCTAATTCTGCGGCAGCAATTAGAGCAGAATCCTTAATTTTTACTCCATGGTGCAATTCATATTTCTCTTTTATGCCCCTAAGGATAGAAATGGTGTCTTCCACTGACGGCTCAGATACATATACAGGCATAAATCTTCTTTCCAAAGCAGGATCCTTTTCTATATATTTTTGGTATTCTTTTAAAGTAGTTGCTCCTATCGCCCTCAATTGTCCCCGGGCTAAGGCTGGCTTTAAAAGATTTGAGGCGTCTATTGCTCCTTCTGCTGCTCCTGCACCGATAACAGTGTGTAACTCGTCGATAAAAAGAATATAGTGCCCATGGGCTTTTTCAATTTCTTTTACCAGGGATTTTAATCTCTGTTCAAACTCACCCCTGAATTTTGTTCCGGCAATTAATAGTCCCAAATCTAAGGAAAGAATCTCTTTTGATTTTAGGCTTTCGGGAATGTCTCCCTTTATTATCCTTTGGGCCAAGCCTTCAACAATGGCTGTTTTCCCTACTCCAGCCTCTCCTATCAAAACAGGATTATTTTTTGTTCTTCTGGAAAGAACCTGGATTACTCTCCTAATCTCATTTTCTCTTCCGATAACAGGATCTAATTTCCCCAATTTTGCAACTTTGGTTAAATTTCTGGTATATTTTTCTATTATCTGATATTTTGTTTCGGGATTGGGATCAGTAATTTTTTCTCCTCCTCTTAATTCTTCCAGCATCTTTGATATATTGTCATATATCAATCCCTTTGAAACATACTTGTCTAAGATATTTCTTGCTTCTGATGGAACATCAAGCAGGGCAAGCAAGAAATGTTCTGTAGATATGAAGTCATCTTCCATTTTCATTGCTTCTTGTTTTGCCCTTTCTATTACTCTGGCCAAATCCTGAGTAAGATAGAACTGGGCAGGATTGGCAAATTGCTGATTTCTGGGCATGCGATTGATTGAAGAAGCAATCATTTTCTTTATCTCTTCTACATCAATACCTAATTTCCTCAGCAATGTTGCAACTAAAGTGCCTTCTTGGCTTACAAGAATGTATAATAGGTGCAAAGCATCAACTTGCTGCTGGTTCAAGCGCCTGGCAAAATCCTGAGATTTCATCACCGCTTCTTGTGCTTTGTATGTAAATTCACCTCCTGGATTTGAAAACATAGTTAATATTTATACCATTTTATGCCTTTTTGGTAAAGGCCCTATATTCTTTCTGCAAGAATAATTTTGATCGTCTGCTGGGTTTTATTCCTTAAAACAAGGCATGAAATTGTATCTTTGGGATTATATTTCTGAACAATTTTAGAAAGAGTATTTTGTAAGGTTATCTTTTCTCCATTGATCTGGAGAATAATATCATCTTGTTTTAACCCTGATTTTTCTGCCGGGCTTCCGACAACAAAAGTTGTTTCTGTTTTCTGGCCGGAAGAGTCCCTTCCCACCCAGGCGCCATAGCTGACTTCAAGATTATTCTCTGCCTGAAGATCGGGGGTAATCAAGGTATAATATACCCCTATATACGGATACACTATCTTTCCGCTTGCTTTTACTTGATCAATTGCCTTTTTGGCTTGATTAATCGGGATGGCAAATCCTATATTCTCCGCATAATTAGATCTGGCAACGTTTATCCCTATCACTTCACCGGCCAGATTTAATAGGGGCCCACCTGAATTACCGGCATTAATTGCCGCATCTGTTTGGATAACATCATCTAAGACTTCGCTTTCTGTTCCGCTGGCTGCAGTAATTGTTCTTCCAAGACCGGATATTACTCCGGTAGAAACTGTGTTTTGAAATTCAGCCAAGGCATTGCCTATTGCCACTACTGTCTGGCCCACCTGTAATATATCAGAATCACCCAGTTTTACAGGATTAAACTTTGTCTGAGTTGCCTCAATTTTTATCACTGCCAGGTCATATATCGGATCTAGGGCCAGAATCTTGGCAGAATATCTTTTTCCATCATTAGTCAAAACAGTGTATTCAGCGTCTTTTTCCGAAACCACATGTTTATTCGTCAAAATCATTCCATCAGAACTAATGATAAAGCCGGTTCCTCCTCCTACTTCCTTTTTCTCAGTCCCTTTTTGCCTGTATTGGGGAACCTGGAAATTAAACCAATCAGATCCAAAAGGATCAACGTAGTAAGTTTCGTATATGGGAACATCCTTAGTGATGATAACACTTACAACAGAATCAAAATTATCTTTTACCAGATTTATAGTTTTCTGCTCTTCTGTCGTCTGAGGAATATAGTTATTCTGAACTACTGTTTTTTCTGTGACAATCGGCTCTTTTGCGGAAATCATATCCATATTTCTGGTCCAATAGATGCTAGAGATTAGAAACCCGCTTCCAGAGCCGAGGATAACAGATATTGCGGCTACTAATATTACGAATTTAAAAGATTCTTTTGGTTTTTCCTGTTTTTTAACAGGAGGTAATTCTGTTTGTATCTCCATATTTTTATAAATTAATTATCTAAGTATGATATTGTACCAGTTTAAAAATTTTTGAAAAGAGGACTCCTTTATCCAAAAAGTTTTAAGAAATGGGGAAGGAATATTAATATGCCTACAATAATGGAGACAATAACGACCATCAATACTGCTGCCGCAGACATATCTTTGATTATTCTTGCCTGCTGGTTAAATTCTGGTTTTAATATATCTACTGTTTTTTCTATCTGGGAGTTTAATAATTCAAAACCTAGGGTTACTCCTATGCATATCAATATAATAGAAAACTCTATTGAATTAAGAGCGAAGAGAAAACTAAGAATTATGGTAACAATTCCATAGATTAATTCAAATCTAAAGGTTTGCTCTTTTTTAAATGCATTTTTGATTCCTAAAAGAGCAATTTTGATGCTTTGGCTTAATTTAGAAAAAGAAAACAATGCTTCCATTGTTATTATTTAATATATTGAATTCTAGCAGAAATTGTTGATTTTAAAAAGACAGCGAGGGAACCAGGTCGTGCGGGCACCAGGTTCCCTCTCGCGAGAAACGCTCTGAACTTCTCTAATGTACTGCTCTGCTACGGGCCCATTATATTATCCTCCCTTGGACCACTGATTCCGTCGGCACGTCGCGCCGACTACACCTTCTCGAAGAACTCCTTGCCCTCACCGCAGTCAGGGCAAGTCCAGTCCTCTGGTAGCTCGGTGAACGAAGTACCAGCTGGAACCCCGCTCGTCGGATCACCGATCGCCGGATCGTAAACGCAATCACACACCGTGCACATCCATTTGTTCACAGGCAACACCCCTTTTTTCCAGTCCCTTGAGACTAGTTCTTCTTCTCCTCGCGATCCAGGTACTGCATGATCGCCTCGACGACGAGGTAGTTGACCGAGCGGTCCTTCTTCGCTCCAACCCTCATCAACCGTTCGATGGGCCGCATGGTAGCTTTGCTCTTTGGAACGTAGATGGACAGAGTGGATATATCACTCTTGCGCAACATCGGTGGTACACCTCCTTTCTACATCATGCTCATACATTAACATACTATATCCTGTCAGTCAAGTTTTGGCATAAGAAAAGATACCTTTTCCTCTTCTCTGGTATGCCTTGCCCATATAATCAAAAGAATGTAGGCACTTAATACGATAAAAATATTTGGAAAGAAATTTATCCTGAATATAGATATTTTTGCAAAGATATTGGAAATGAATATCAAATATGACAAAAGAATCTGAATTATTACAAAAAATATGGTTCCTAGGGGAGAAAATATTAAACCAAGGATTATTGCAATAAATCCAAAAGAAATGACAAAAGGAATCACAGGAGCGATTAAAAGATTGGAAAGGAAGGCGAAAATAGAAGTAGATCCAAAATAATACATTAAAACAGGCAATGAAAATATTTGGGCAGCAAATGTAATCCCAAGTATTTGGCTAATCTCTCTATTTTTTAATATCCTTTCAATCTTTCCTGTGAAAGAATTGGAAAAGAAAATCATTCCGCAAGTGGCAGTAAATGACAGCCAAAATCCAGGATCAAAGAATAAATATGGGTTTAATAATAAAATTATTACTCCGGCAAACAAAAGAAATCTGAAAGAATCCGGGAATCTGCCAAATATTTGGGCAAGAATCATGCTTGCCCCCATAATTGCCGCCCTGATTGCCGGAGCATAGAAGCCGACAAATAATACATATAGAAATATTATTACAAGAGTAGTAATTCCTGATTTTTTTCTTGAAATTCCAAAAAATATTAGAAAACTCATCAAAAGATTCATGATAATGGTTATATGAGTTCCTGAAATAGAAATAATATGACGCAACCCGCTTTCATTCAGGCTTTCCTTTAAATCATTGGGTAAACCATAGTTATCCCCTAAAATCATGGCAGACAGGATTGAACTGTATGGAATAGCAATCTTTTCTTCAATAATCCCTCTTATTCTATTCTTCTGTTTTGTAAAGACAGAAGAAATAGAAGATTTAATAATTCTTAAGTCATTTGCCCTGACAATCGCCCCGATTCCCTGATTTTGATAATAGTTATCTGGCTTTGGTAGAATTCCCTTAAATTCTACCAAATCATTCCTGGAATAATCTTTTGGATTATTAAAATATATAAGAATAGTATTTTTAATCTTTTTCCCCCCAATCTCTTCTGTTTTAATTTTAACACTCCCATATGTTCCCAATACAACAGGGTCTTCCGTTATCTTTCCTATTATATTTAATTCCTGATTAGAATATATAATTTTGTTTTGCATTGTTACTCCAGCTCTTGTAAAACCCAAAACAAACAAAAGAAAAATTAGAAGAATCCATTTTTCTTTTTTAAAAAAGGCTAAACTAACGCAAAACAAAAAACCTATCAACAAAATGATAGGAAAAGGAATTAATATCCTGCAACCTATTCCTAGAAATATAGAAACTAAACCAAAAAGGAAAACTTGTTCCGGCCTCATATTATTTTCTGACTTGGCATACATCAAAAAACGGAGCTATAACTTCTTGTATGTCTACAAGATATTCTAAAGAATATGGATTCAATTTCTTAAATTCTGGGTTCAAATTATTTTCTGCCCTGAATTGCTGCAAGAAATATTTTTTTGCAGGCCTAATCCATTGAGCAATGGAAAGAATATCTTCCTTTTCTAAAAGCAGCGGGATAACGGTTGTTCTGAATTCATAGTCAGTTTTCCCTTCTTTTAAAATATCTATGCTTTCTTGTATTCTTGCCAAATCAATTTTGTGCCCCGATAAGGTTTCATATTTTTCCTTAGGCGCCTTAATATCCATAGAGATATAGTCAAGAAGGTCTTGAGAAATTAAATCATCAAGAATATCTGGCTTAGAACCGTTAGTGTCCAATTTTACAGCGAAACCCATCTCCTTAATTCTCTTAACAACCTCTTTCAGATCTTTATTAATTGTCGGCTCTCCACCGCAGATTACAACACCATCTATCATTCCTTCTCTTCTATTTAAAAAAGAAAATATCTCTTCCTGGTTAAAAGAAGAGATTTTTTCTGGCAACACTAGGTTTGGATTGTAGCAGAATGGGCAGCGGAAGTTACAGCCATTAATGAATATTGTGGCTGC
>JAQTNP010000018.1 GCA_028713795.1 Minisyncoccota bacterium | reverse complement strand
ATCCGATAGCGGAGATTATTAGGAAATATCAGGGGAAAGCAGAAAAAAGCAAAGTGCTTGAGGAATTGGGCATCAAAAAAGACGAACCATATGTTTTAGTAACTCTGCACAGAGAAGAGAATGTTGATGATTCAAAAGCATTCAGAAGCATATATGAGGCATTGGTAGAAATATCAAAAAAGCATAGGATTATCTTCAGCACCCATCCGCGGACAATGAAAAAGCTTGATGAAGGAATGAAAATAAAAAACAATAATTTACAATTCTTGAAACCCTTCGGATTACTCGATTTCATGAAATTAGAGATGAATGCGACATGCATGATTACAGACTCCGGAACAATACCGGAAGAAGCCGCTATTTTTGGAAAGCCATGCGTATTTACAAGAATATCAACAGAAAGGCCGGAATTAACTGATTCTGGCAAGACAATTGTTTCTGGAGTTGACAAAAAAGATATTTTGGATAGCTTTAATATAGCGATAAACAGCCCCGATGATAAAGAGACGAGGATTCCATTAGACTACAGCGATAATGTATCAGACAAGATACTAAAAATATTAATGAGATATAAAAATGTTCAATAATCAAAGGATTTTAATCACAGGAGGAACAGGATCTTGGGGCCAAGAGATTGCAAGGCAACTTTTGGAAAAATACGATCCAAAAGAGATCATTATATATTCCCGGGGAGAATTTGCCCAGGTGACAATGGATAGATCATTCAAGAACCCAAAACTAAAATTTGTTATTGGCGATGTAGTAAATCTTGAGACATTAAGTTTTGCCATGAGGGGCATAGATATTGTTTTTCATCTGGCTGCCTTAAAGCATGTTCCAATCTGCGAAGATAATCCTTGGCAGTCAATAAATACCAACATTTTAGGGACTCACAATGTCGTTAAGGCTGCTATCAGCCACGGGGTAAAATTAGTAATTGACTGCTCAAGCGATAAGGCTTGCGCTTCGGTAAACATGTATGGAATGTGTAAGGCAATAGGGGAGAAACTCATGATCCATGGAAATCTGGAGAGTGCTAATACGAAATTTGTTTGCACTAGAGCCGGCAATGTTATGGGGACAAGAGGAAGCATTATCCCGTTTTTTAAGGAATTGATAGAAAAAGGGGAAGATTTACCAATTACTAATTTTAATATGACTAGATACTATATGAGGATTGACGAAGCGATAGGATTGCTGTTCGGAGCTGCCGAGCGCTGCATGGGCGGGGAAATATTTGTTACCAAAATGCCTGCTTGTAAAATTACTGATTTGGCAGAAGTAATGGTTGAAGAATTGAAAGGAAAAAGTAAATTAAAAGAGATAGGCGTTAGGCCTGGAGAAAAAATACATGAGGATTTGATATCTGAATTTGAAGTGAAAGACACGGTGATTTTTGATGAAGATTACTACTTGATTCTCCCTCAGCAGAACATTAACGGATTAAGAGATAAATACGAGGATTTTAAGAAATTTGAAGGGGAAAAATATTCATCAAATTACAGGCTGATGAATAAAGATGAAATCAGGGATAAATTAAAACAAGGAGGATTTATTTAATAAGATTGTAAAAGCTTTAAACTACGGTTTTTTACTGAAGATTATTGTCACAAAATGACTAGCTGGGTCGCTTTCTTTAATTTTTTCTATTCTATCAAAACAAATATTAGAGAAATTATCGCTTTGTTTTTTTAATATTTTTTTGATCAATTTTTTTACAGTCGGTCCCATAATAGAGAATATCTTTTTTATAGATCTTTTGAATAAAGATAATTTTATAAATTTTAATTGTCCAAAGATATCTATAATAACAAAATAGTTTGATACCATCTGCAGAAATTCCTTTTTTGATAATTCCTTTTGATGATAAGGATTTTTTATTCTTGCTTTCTTACTTATATCAGCCTCTGGACAGGAAATAAAGAGCAATCCGCCCGGTTTTAATATACGGTTAAATTCTTTTAAAAGGGCTTGCTGATTGGTTAAATGTTCTATTGTTTCAAAACAAACAACACTATCAAAACTATTATTAGAAAAAGGTAGGGGATTATTTAAGTCAACAACAGCATATATGGCATTTTCTTTGTTATAATTTTTCTGGGCATACTGAATTGCCTCCGGAGATGAATCAATGCCCACAACCTTACTTGTTTTTTCTCCGATCATTTTTGTTCCATAGCCAGAACCGCAAGCCGCATCTAGAACAATAAAGTTTACTCTTAAGTGTCGGCATGCCAAAAGATATCTCTCGATATGAGCTTGTTTTTCTTTTTGATCTATTGATGAATCATCTAGATATAATCTCTCTGCATAAATGTGTTTGGATACCATATATTTATTTTTCGAAAAACAATCTAAAAATTTTTACATTTTTATTTATATCATGATTCTCAAAGAACAATCTTTGAGCGTTTTTTATAATCTCTTTTGAGAAATCCATATCTTTTACAATTCTTCTTATCATATTCTGTAAATCCTGTATGTTCTCCTGATCAACTATTGCTGCGATATTGTTTTCTCTGGCGTATTTTACAAGATATGAACTTGCTGGAGCGTGAATGAGCATGGGTCTGCCGGCAATAAGGTAATCAGTGAATTTTCCGGGAGTGGCAGTATCTATTATCGCCTGGCTTTTGGTTTTCCAGGAAAGCGGCAGGAAGAGGATGTCTGCCTGGCTTTGTATCTTTGGTATATCTTGGGGCGAGGCTACAGATATCTTAATCTTATCATTCTCAACTATTCCTATTTTTTTCAGATAATCACTAGTATTAGGACAATATATATCTAGTCTTATATCTAAATCATTGATTTCGTTTATTGCCTTAACCAGGTTTTGCAAACTTCTAATCTGAGGCCAGTATATTCTTCCTGTAAAAAGAATTTTGTAAGGCGGAGTTGGCTGGTAGGGAGTGATTAATGGCAAATATAGCTCCGGAGATATAGAATTATGCACTATTGATATTTTTTCTGTAAAAATATCTCCATATCTTTTGATATATAAGTTTTTTGTGCCCTGATTGGTAACTATGATTCTTGAGGCCATTTTAAAAATTCTTTTTTCAAAGATATCTGCTAAAATATTACCGGGAAATGGATAAAAACTTCCCCTGTAAAGATCAAACAGGAATACCGTGAACGGCTTTTTTGTAATCTTTGAAAGAAAATATGTTGAAATCATTGCTGGCCCATAATCAGAGATAGACAGCAACATGTCTGGATTTCTTTCTTTAATTACTGCTTTACCGCTTCTGATTATCCAAAATATCTGTATGAATATTACTGGAATGCCAATAATGTTTCTTACCAAGGAATTCCTTCTGACAAAATTCTTTAATCTCAAAAGCAGAGAAGATTTTTTTTGGTCTATCGTATTAATCTGAGATGCTTTTATCCTGTCCTCCTTGGTTTTTTTGAGGTTATCATAGAAAAAATATCGGCAGCGAAGCCAAGTTCCTTTTTGAGCAGAAAGATTGTCTATGTTGTAGAAACTTGTTAATATACTATAACTATCCGAGGGGAAATCCTTTAATAGATTGTAAAGGATTTGCGGTCCTCCTATAGCAGGAGGAGCATAAGATGAAATGATTAGGATTTTTTTCATATGAAGAAAATAATTTTTGTTTTAAATAATTTCTTGATAGGCGGTACCGAAAGATTCCTACTGCAACTTATTAAAAATCTGGATAAGAAAGATTTTAATATTAAAGTGGTAACCATATTCGGGTCGGGTCCCTTAAAAGATGAGTTTCAAAAAAGCGGAGCCGAAGTGATAATTCTCGGGCCATCTTCATATCCTGTATCTTTTAAAAAACCAATATGGCTTTTTCTATCTTTCTTTAAGTTAGCAGGATTTATTCTTAAAAACAAGCCGGATATTGTGATAACCTCTTTATGGCAATCTGATATTCTAGGAATCTTTTGGGCCAAGTTCTGGGGAGTAAAAAAGCGAATATTTATCCAGCATGACGTATACGAATTAAACCCGATAATCAGATTATTGAAAAAAAATCTGGCTGTCAGATTTTCTACTAATATTGTGGCAATTTCTGACGTAGTAAAACAATTTTTAATTTCATATTTTAATGTTTCAGATAAAAAAATTGTAAAGATTTCGAATGGAACAGATTTTGATTTTTTTAAACAATGTTCTAATAGTCATCAGGAAATAGTTTTTGGTTCAATTGCCAGGATTGAGCTTGTAAAGGGGCACGAATATATTATTGATGCTGCAAGGATATTAAGAGAACAGGGATTGACCCCTCTTATTCTCATTTACGGACAAGGAAGTATATCTGAAATGATAAAGGAAAAAGCTAAAGATCTGGATAATATTAAATTTTTAGGAGAAGAAATTGATCAGATACGGGCATTTAAAAGCGTAGATGTGCTTTTAGCTCCGTCCTTGTCTGAGGGATTCGGCCTGACTGCATTAGAAGCATTGGCAGCTGGTAAGATTATTATTGCTTCTGATTTGCCTTCAATAAAAGAGTTTATCAATAATAATGGCATTTTAATTCCCCAGAAAGACTCAAAAGCCCTAGCCTTGGTAATGAAAAAACTGATAGAGGATAAGGAATATTCGGAAGGATTAAAAAGGGGAACAGAAAATTGGTTGAATCAGGAAGGGAGAAGATTTGATATTAAAAATATATCAAAACAATATTCTGATTTATTTTTAAGTTAATTCCTTTGCCTTTTAAGAACAACATCTATTGTTTTTGCAAAGATAATTAGATCAAAAAGAAATGATCTGTTTTTAATATAATACAAATCATGCTCTATCTTTTGAAAATCGTACTGAGTCTTGCGCTCTTTATTATCTAAATGTTCTATCTCTTTGGCGTCAGATAGAGCTACTTGGGCCCAGCCAGTAAATCCTGGCTTGATTAGATGCCTTAAATGATAGAATGGGATTTCTTTTTCAAGAAAAGATATTGTATCTATACTTTCAGGCCTTGGGCCTATCAAAGATATATCTCCTTTAATAATGTTTATCATTTGGGGCAGCTCGTCTAAGTGGATTGCCCTTAAAAATCTTCCGATTCTAGTGATTCTTCTATCCCGGCTTCCAAGTGTCCAGGGAGTTTTATCATGATTCTCTTTCATTGTTCTGAATTTGTAATTTACAAAAGATTTGAAATTCTTACCCATTCTTTTTTGTTTGAAAAGGACGCTTCCTTTATCGTCTAATTTGATAGCTATAGCTATCAAAGGCCATAATGGTAGAGTAACCGCAAATATTAATGAAGAGATTAAGAGATCAGCAATTCTTTTCCCTTTGTCATATACTTGTTTTTTCCCTTCTTTAAAATGCGCTAAAAACCATTTGGGGTCTACTGAATTGATAGGTATTTTTTTAAGAATAATTTCATAGGCAGAGGGAAGATCTAAAAAACTTGCCTTCAAAGGAAACAGCTTATGGAAAAATTCTTCTTTCTGAGAATTTAAAATATTTTCTTGGACAATTACAATTACATCTGTTTGGACATTCTGTACTTCATGTAGGCTATTCTCGTCCAGAGATTTCACATATGCCCAACCAAGCAAAGGATTTTCTTGGATTGTTTTAATCAGTAATTGGGTTTCTTTTGAATCCCCGATAAATACAATTCTTCTTCTCAAATATCCAGAGAATATATTGACTATAGATTGCCTTTCAAGGAACAAAAGGAAGCAGAATAACAGGGAAAAGACGACTAAATTAGTTTTTGGAGTTATTCCAAAGAAGATAAAGATATAGAAGAAAAGACCGGAAATTAGGGCCCCAGATATCCCCAATAATACTATTTTTATCCCTAAAATCTGCTTCTCTTTGAGGGTCTTTAAATCATACCCGTCTAGGAGCGCTAAAAGGCCTATCCAGACCGGCAAAAGGCAAGAAAAGGGGATTAGGTGTTTAAGGATAAGGTCGCGCGTAAAGCCGTTCCCAAACCTTATTATCAGGGTTATAATTAAAGCCAAGTAATATAATATAATATCCCCAAAAAGCAGTATTAATCTTCTTAAAAAGCTTGGAAAAATCATTATCCTAATCTTATATCACCCCTATTTTAAAATCAATATTACCCTAGACCCTTGACATTTTTAGCGGTATTTGCTAAGATGTAGCCAGGTGGGTGAAAACCCGACAAAAGTCAGCGAAAGGCCTCCGGTTTCTGGGGGCTTTTTGCTTCTTGCCATAATGGTATGTTTTGCTATACTATAACTGGGTTCCGGTGTACGCACCCACCAATGACTTTGTCGGGGTCAACTGCCGGGACCCATTAATTTAAATCAATGGATAATCTGACAGGAATAAAAAGGAATGTTTCATTAAAGAATCATTCCACCTTCAGAATAGGAGGAATTGCTAAGTATTTTTTTGAAGCAGAAAACAAAGAAGAAATATTAAAAGCTATAAAAACGGCAAAAAAATCACATTTGCCTTTTTTTATCCTCGGAGGAGGAAGTAATATTCTTTTTTCTGACAAAAGATTTAACGGTTTGATTATTAAAATAAATAATCAGGATTTAGAAATAAAAAAGAACGCGATCATTGCCGGAGCGGGAATAAAGCTATCCAGATTAGTCTTAGAATCGGCAAAGCATAATTTATCTGGATTAGAATGGGCAGCTGGGCTTCCAGGAACCCTAGGAGGGGCGATATATGGCAATGCCGGGGCATTTTCTAAATCTATCAAGGATTCTGTAAAATCAATTAAGGTTTTTGATGCAAAAATCTTAAAAATTAAAAATCTTTCTGCAAAACAATGTAAGTTTGGATACAAAGAAAGCATTTTTAAGAAAAATAGAAATCTTGTAATCATTTCTTGTGAATTAATTCTTAAAAAGGGAAACTTAAAAGAAGAAATAACAAAAACAATTTCTCAAAGAAAGAAAACCCAACCTTTAAATTTTCCTTCAGCCGGTTGCATTTTTAAAAACTATCTTGGCAAGATAAAAAACAGAAAAATAGTTTTGAAATATCCTGAATTGGAAATGTTCAATGAAAAAAGAATAATTCCAGCAGGATTTCTAATAGAAAAATGCGGATTAAAGGGAAAAAACATCGGAGGAGCTCAAATCTCTAAATTGCACGCCAATTTTATCATCAATACAAACGATGCTAAAGCAAAAGATGTCTTTAAATTGATTAATTTAATAGAAAAAAAGGTAAAAAAGGAATTTAAGATAAGCATGGAAAAAGAAATTCAGATTTTTAATTGACTCCCTTTGATATATTTGGGAAAATATATTTGAGATAAAAAAATGAAAATAAATATAAAAACAACTAATATTTCTTTAGACGAGGCTTTAAGGATCTGGACAGAAGATAAAATGAATGAGCTCGGAAAATTTTTAGGCGGTTTTGGCCCGGATGATTCTTCTGAAAAAGGATTAAAGGTTAAAGGCGAGATCTGGGTAGAAATAGGAAAAACCACTAAGCACCATTTGAAAGGAGACGTATTCAGGGCAGAAGCCCAGATATATCTTCCCAACAAGAGTATAAGGTCAGAAGTTATCCATGAAGATCTGAGAACGGCCATTGTTTTAGCCAGAGATGAATTAGGAAATGAAATTAAAAAATATAGAGGCAGAAGAATTGCCAGGGCCAGGGGCTGGGCTAGAAAGACCAAGGAATGGTTAAGGGATTCGGAAGTATTTCTTAATGATAAGAAGAAAAAAGCCCTAAAGATCCTAGGGATAAATAAAAAATAATCAATTAATAGAAAAACGGATTATCTTAATCCGTCTTTCTTTTAAGGCCTTTTTGTGGTAGATTAATTAGAAATTAGATAATATTATGTCATTTCTTTCAAAGATTTTAGGCGATGACAATCAGAAATTCGTAAAGCAGACAGAATCGATAGTCCAAAAGATTAATAACCTGGAAAATGAAATTTCCTTGCTTTCTGACGATCGGTTAAAAGAAAAGTCTTTGAATTTGATTGAGGCGCTTAAAAATGGAAAAACATTGGATGATGTTTTAGAAGAATCTTTTGCCTTGATTAGGGAAAGCGCTAAAAGAACATTAAATCAAAGGCATTTTGACGTTCAACTGATAGGAGGTATAGCTTTGCATAAAGGAAAGATTGCTGAAATGAGAACAGGAGAAGGAAAGACACTAGCTGCCACTGCTCCAGCATATCTTAATGCTTTATCCAAAAAAGGAGTGCATATTGTTACCGTAAATGACTACCTGGCCAAAAGAGATGCTGTCTGGATGGGCCAGATATACCACCTCTTGGGATTAAGTGTTGGCTGCATAGCCCATGAATCAGCTTTTCTGTATGACCCTACATACAAAGCAGATAATATTGAGGAAATGGACAAGCAGAGAGATGAGGCCGGAAGCTTTAGGGTAATGGAGGATTATCTAAGGCCTGTTTCCAGGAAAGAAGCATATCTTGCAGATATTACCTATGGGACCAATCATGAATTCGGTTTTGATTATCTTAGGGATAATATGATATATGACCAGAGCCAGAAAGCTCAAAGAGAATTATCTTTTGCCATAATTGACGAAGTTGATTCCATTTTAATTGATGAAGCCAGGACGCCCTTGATCATATCTGCTCCAGACACTGAAAGCTCTGCCATGTACAGGGATTTTGCCAAAATAACCCCACAATTAAAATCAGAGACAGATTATCAGATGTTTGAAAAAGAAAAAGCAGTAACTTTAACAGAAGAAGGGATTTTAAGAATAGAAAAGATCTTAGGAACAGATAATATATATGAGGATAAAGGGGTAAGATATCTTCATTATCTTGAACAGTCATTAAGAGCAGAAGTTTTGTTTAAAAAAGACCGCGACTATGTTGTGAAAGACGGCCAGATTATAATTATTGATGAATTTACCGGAAGATTGATGCATGGAAGAAGATGGTCTGGAGGATTGCATCAGGCAATGGAAGCAAAAGAGGGATTGAATGTGCAGGCAGAATCAATTACGCTAGCTACAATTTCAATTCAAAACTATTTCAGAATGTATGCCAAGTTAGCCGGAATGACAGGGACTGCTTTAACTTCTGCTGAGGAATTTGGAAAAGTGTACAACCTTGATGTAATTGTAATTCCTACCAACAGACCAATGGTTAGAAAGGATTCTAAAGATGCGATATACAAGACAGAAAAGGCGAAATTAGATGCAATAGTGGAAAGAATAAAAGAATGCTATAAAAATGGGCAGCCAGTATTGGTTGGCACACGTTCAATAGAGAAAAATGAGCATATAGGGAAATTATTAAGTATTGACGGCATTCCCCATAATATTTTAAATGCCAAAAATCATCAAAGAGAGGGAGAAATTATCGCCCAAGCAGGAAAATTGGGAGCTGTCACTGTTGCCACCAATATGGCAGGCAGGGGAGTTGATATTATCCTTGGAGGTAATCCTTCAGATGAAAAGGAATCAGAAAAAGTAAAAGGACTGGGAGGGCTTTTAGTGATAGGAACAGAAAGGCACGATGCGAGAAGGATAGACAATCAATTAAGGGGAAGATCTGGAAGACAGGGAGATCCCGGAGAAAGCCAATTCTTCCTATCTTTAGAAGATGATTTAATGAGAATATTTGCCAAGGATAGGATAGGGGCAATAATGGAAAGGTTTAATTTCCCGGAAGACCAGCCAATAGAATCAGGGATTATCAGCAAAGCTATAGAATCAGCCCAGAGCCAGATTGAAGGAATGAATTTTGATGTAAGGAGACATCTTCTTGAATATGATGATGTAATGAATGTGCATAGAGACACGTTCTATAAAAAAAGAAATGAAATTCTTTCCAATTCTTTAGATATTTTAAAAGAAAGAATTAATGAAGCTTTTAAAGATGACAAAGGGAAACTTCTAGAAAAAGAAAAAGAAATAGGGGAAAAGGATTTCTGGCCCATTGCTAGATATGTGGCTTTAAGATCAATGGATAATCTCTGGATTGGACATTTAGAAGAAATGGAATATTTAAGAGATCAGGTCAGATTAAGGGCTTACGGCCAAATGGATCCTGTTATTGAATACAAAAATGAAGGATACAAAATGTTTAATCAGCTATTGAAAATGATTGATGATTTTATCGTAAAATCAATTTCTAATATTACTGTTAAAACAGAAGTGCAAAAACCTAAAGAAATAGTAAATGCGGGGGATAAAAAGATTGGCAGAAATGACCCTTGTCCTTGCGGAAGCGGGAAGAAGTATAAAAAATGTTGTGGCAGATAATATGGCAATAATCAAGAAAAAAATCTGGCCAGAATATTTCGATGCAGTAATTTCTGGAAAGAAAAAGTACGAGCTTCGCCTCAATGATTTTGAAGTCAAAGAAGGCGATATGCTCGTACTCGAAGAATGGAATCCCGAAACGAAAGAATATACAGAACGAAAAGTTGAGAAAAAAGTAACCTATGTTGGAAAATTCAAAATGGATAAATTATTCTGGCCAGAAGAACAGATCAAGGAAAAAGGAATTCAGATTATTTCATTGGAATAATCCTGCGGGATACCATTGAAGATTAAAAAAATGTTGTGGCAAAAATAGCCCAAATATGCTATAATAATAGCATGAAAAATTGGTCTACAGACACAAAAAAACTTAAAAAAAGCAAAGAACAATTTGTAATCTGGAAGTTGGAACAAATGATCAATTTTGGTTTGAGCGGAGAGAAAATCAAAGAAAGCGATCTAAAAAAATATTGGAAAATTATAAACATAGATCCAGCTAAAAGGAACTTTTTGTCTTTACTTATTAAATAATGAAAAGTGTTTTAACTAAAAACCAAAAAAATATTCTTAGCATAATAAGCAAAAATAAGCTTATTTGCAATAGTTTTTATTTAACTGGAGGTACGGCTCTAGCCGAATTCTATTTTTGGCATAGATTATCAGAAGATTTAGATTTTTTTTCAGAAGAAGAATTTGATCCACAAGGAATATCTGTTTTTTTTAAGAAGATAAAAGAAGAAGCCAAAATAAAAAAGGTAGAATTTCAGCAAAGCTTCAATAGAAACTTATTTTTCCTTGATTTGACAGATGGAGATAAAATTAAAATGGAGTTTACTTATTTTCCTTTTGAGAGAATTGATAAAAAAAAGAAGATAGACTATCTGCAAATTGATAGTCTTTTAGATATAGCGGTAAATAAAGTTTTTACAATTTATCAAAACCCCAGATCTCGCGATTTCATTGATTTGTATTTTATTCTGAAAAATGATAAGGATTTATCTCTTGATGATCTTATTAAAAAAGCACAGATAAAGTTCGGGCATTATATTGACCCAATTCTGCTAGGCACTCAATATATGAAAGTAAAAGAATTAAAAGATTTTCCTAAAATGCTGATAAAAATTAAAGATCATGATTGGCAAGATTTTTTTACTGAAGAAGCTAAAGAAATTTTAAAAAAGATTATAAAATAAATTTTGTAATATATTTTTTATTGAAAACCAAGGTAGGTTCTTACATACAATGAAATATAATTGAATATAGTTTAAAAATATGAAAAAAAATAATTGGTTAGGTTATCTAGGTTTTCTCGGATTTCTTGGCTTCTTGGGATTTTTGGGAAAATATAATAAATGGAGTTATTTTAATTTCCTCCATTTCTTGCATTTCCTTCATTTCTTAAGATTCCTGCCGAGGAAAGAAGAAAGAGAAAAATAAATTTACTTATATGAAAATAGCGCTTTGCGGAAGTATGCTATTCAGTAAGGAAATGATGGAAATAAAAACAAAGCTTGAAAGTTTTAAACATGTCGTTGTCCTTCCAAAAGATATTGAAAAATATATATCTGGAGAAAAAGAAACCGAGGGAAGATGGGAAAAACAGGCAGGCGACCTATTCAGAAACTACTGGAATGAGATAAACAAATCTGACGCTGTATTAATAGTAAATATTTCTAAGAATAATATTGAAAATTATATCGGAGGCAGTACTCTAATAGAAATGGGCTTTGCCCATATTTTAAATAAAAAGATATATCTTTTGAATTCTGTTCCAGAGATGAATTATAAGGCGGAAATAGGAGCAATGAATCCGATTATACTTAATGGCGATTTATCTATTATCCATGAGTAAGGCATTTAAACCAAAAGAATTAAAAAAGCTGTATTTATCTGTAGATAAATGTAAATTCTGCAAAAAAGATAAAAATCCATTACAGCACATATATGGATTTGGAGCATTAAATCCGCGTTTAATGCTTATTCTAATCAATCCGACTTATAGGAATTTAAGCTCTGATCCAAAATATGTTGGCGTGAGATTTCCATTTATTGGCGTTAGGCAATTCTGGAAGGTTTTAGCTGATGGGGGGCTGATAGATAAAAAAATAGCAAATTCATTACCGCCCAGAAGTAAATGGAAGAATGAAGATACGGTAAAAATTCAGAAAGCATTAATTAATAATAAATTATTTCTAACAAATATTGTAAAATGTTGTTATGCTCACGGAGCATATCCGAAAAAAGAAGTAGTTAGGGACCAGTTAAAGATATTAAAAGAAGAAATTAAGATTGTTAGTCCTAAAAAGATAATAGCATTCGGAACTTTTGCATTTAAAACGCTCACAGGAGAAAATATTAAACTAGCCGATTGTAAAAATAAATCAAAAACGCAAACAGAAAAGATGTCTGGGCTTGAAATACCAACCATTCCCTGCTATTTTCCAATTGGTCGAGGGAATCCTAAAAAAGCAGCAGAGATGATGAGAAAATATGAAAAAACCAACGTTTAAACCTAAAAAGGGGCAGATAGATTTTACTGATGCCCGTTGGGCGCCAGTAATTAATTGCGTTTTGCAGCACAAAAATAAAATCCTAATAGTTCAAAGAAACAAAGAATTAAATTTCTACCCCAATTATTGGAATGGAATTTCCGGATTTTTGGATGATAAAAGAAGCTTAAAAGAAAAAGTTATCGATGAAATAAAAGAAGAATTGGGATTATCCAAAAATAAAATCGATAGGATCATTCTAGGAGAAATTTTTGATCAAGAAGAAATAAAATATCAGAAAACCTGGATTGTTCATCCAGTATTGGTAAAAATTAAAACAGATAAAATAAAACTTGATTGGGAAGCCCAATCATATAGATGGCTTACAATTAAGGAAGCCAAGAAGTTGAAATTATTACCAGGGTTTGATAAGGTTCTGGAAAGAGTAACTGGATTATGAAAAACATAGGTGTTTCCCAAAAAGTTATCATTATTAATAAAGAGAATAAGATACTTTCTTTGAGAAGATCAAAAACTCATCCCCATAAACCATTTTCCTGGGATTTGCCAGGAGGCGATTTGGATTTTGGAGAAGATCCAACGCAAGGGATAATAAGAGAAACAAAAGAAGAAGCAGGATTAGATATCTATGATATATCTCCGTTTGATGTTGAGGCACACATAACTCTAGACCAGAATTTTTGGATTACTATTGCATATACTGCAAAATGTGATAGTAAGGATGTAGTTTTGAGCTATGAGCATGATCAATTTAAATGGTTGAATAGAGAAGAATTTCTTCTTTTAGATTCATCGCCTAAATTGCAAAGATTTATTAAAAGATTGACTTAAAGCACATTTATCACTATACTCAATCAAATGCATACAAGAATATACAAATTATTGTCGTTGCTAGTAATAGTAGTTATCATCGCTCTGGCGATTTTTATTTATCCAAAATACTTCAATAATCTAATAAAATCTATCAATCCTAATTTTTTAGGATTTCCTGAAAAAGAATTCAGATTAGGGCTAGATCTCCAGGGCGGAGCCGAGCTTTTATACCAGGCCGATCTGACAGGGATAAAAACAGAAGATATTGGGGCGGCAATGGATGGCTTGAGGGCAGTGATAGAAAAAAGAATTGATATTTTTGGAGTTAGAGAGCCCGAGATTAAAATAATGGGGGACAATAGGGTAAGCGTGCAATTAGCAGGAATCAAAGATCCCAATGAGGCGGTAAAAGAGATAGGGAGAACTCCATATCTTGTTTTTATGGAGCCAAAAGAAAACTATGAAGAAATACTAGAAATTAATCAAAAGGCTTTAGAAGAACAGGATTATGATAAGATGCAAGATCCTTTCACGCCTACTGATTTAACTGGAAGATATTTAAAAAAGGCTCAATTAAATTTCAACCCTCAAACATCAGAACCAGTGGTTTCTCTGGAATTTAACGATGAAGGTTCAAAATTATTTGAAGAGCTTACCAAAAATAATCTTCAAAAACCATTGGCTATATTTATTGACGATGAGTTAATTTCCGCTCCTATAGTTCAGGATGTCATTGTTGGAGGAAGCGCTCAGATAACCGGTAAATTCACAGACAAAGAAGCTAAAGAACTGGCTACCAATCTTAATTCTGGTGCTTTGCCTGTTCCGATAACCCTGATTTCCCAGAAATCAGTTGGGGCAACCCTGGGGATAGAATCAGTCAAGGCCAGCATGATAGCTGGGGCGATAGGATTAATTGCTATCATCATTTTCATGATTATATATTACAGGGCATCTGGATTTTTGGCCTCTTTGGCTCTTTTATTCTATGGTGTTCTGATACTTTCAATATTTAAGATAATTCCAGTAACTATGACTTTGGCTGGAATAGGCGGATTCGTTCTTTCAATAGGAATGGCAGTAGACGCTAATATTCTGATCTTTTCAAGGGTAAAAGAAGAATTAAGAGAGGATAAAGAGATAGGTTCGGCAATAAAGAGCGGTTTTTCAAGGGCTTGGCCCTCTATCAGAGATGGTAATTTAACAACACTATTGGTTGCTTTGATTCTGTTTAACTTTGGAACAAGTTTTGTAAAAGGCTTTGCCACCACTTTGATGATCGGGGTTGTCATTAGTATGTTTTCAGCCATTATCATCACAAGGATATTAATGCTTGCCATGACTCAAACAAGATTTGGGAAAATTAAAAGAATTTGGAGATAATATGATTGAATTTATAAAACACTCAAAAATATATTTCATAATAGCAGCAATAATTACTATTGCCTGCATATTCTTTTTGCTATATTTCGGCCTTAATCTGGGAGTAGATTTTACTGGCGGAAGCATATTAAGATTTGAATATGCGGCTGATAGGCCAAGCATTGAAGAAATTTCCGCAAAGGTAAATCAGGCAGGGATAGCTAGCTTTTCATACAAAGACTTAGGGGAAAAAGGAGTGATAATAAAG
>JAQTNP010000017.1 GCA_028713795.1 Minisyncoccota bacterium | reverse complement strand
CTAAGAAATCTGCCGAATGAATTGTCGATTTTGCCGAATGAACCAACTAAGAAATCTGCCGAATGAATTGTGGATTTTGCCGAATGAACCAACTAAGAAATCTGCCGAATGAATTGTGGATTTTGCCGAAGGAATTAGAAAAAATGCCGAAGAAATTATTTTTAAGATTTCAATTGTTTTTCCAAGTTCTTAGAAAAAGTCCTCCTTAGAAATATAGGTTTAATCATTATCAGCACATAAAACCTTGGCTATGTCTAGTATGTATATTATAATTAAACAACCGATTAAAAACCTAAAAGACCCCCGCCGTCAAGCAAGAGTCTTTTAGCCAACAACTAATGGCTTTCGCCATAGCGTCTATTTTGTTTATAGCACCGCGAAACAGATAGCACAAGGAGGAAAGCTGAAACTATGAAAAAAGCAATCATCTATGTCAGGGTAAGCACCGAAGAGCAGGCAAAACACGGATTATCTCTAGACGCGCAGGAAAGGGTCTGCCAGAAGCTTGCAGAACAAAATGGATATAAGTCTGTAGAGATCATCAAAGACGAAGGAGAGAGCGCGGGAAGCATAAATAGGCCTGGCCTCAAAAGAATGCTTAGACTATGTGAAGAAGGCGGAATAGAAACAATATTTACAGTTCATAGCGATAGGCTTGCACGAAATACAGAGGATCATCTAGCGATGCAACGTCTCTTCTCAAAGCACAATATTAGTATAATTTACGCCTTGCAACCTAATATAGACAGAAAAACAGCTCTTGGGCAGACAATGGATACTGTAATGGCGGCTTTCAACGAAATGCAAAGATTAGCCATAGCAGAAAAAACAAAATCTGCTCTTGAAGAAAAGGCTAGGGAAGGGTGGTTTCCTGGGGTTGCCCCTCTTGGTTATGCAAACGTCGATAATCCCAATTTCCGCAATGGGGAAATAAGCAAAAGGATTATTGTTCTTGATGCTCCAAAGGCTCGAATGGTAAAAAAATTATTTGAATTATATGCTACCGGCAATTATTCAGTATATGAATTATCCGATATGATGAGAAAACAAGGGCTTAGAACTAAAAAGGGCGGATTATTGCATCCAAGCAAGATATATGAAATGTTGAAAAACCCAATATACATCGGAGAACTGCACTGGGGGGATATAATAGTCAAGAATGCTAAGCATAAACCAATAATAGACAAAAAGACATTTCAACGGATACAGACGATATTAGATAATCATAATCATCACACCTGCAGAAGACGGAAATATCAATTTTTACTACGGGGATTTGTGTATTGCGCCGATTGCGGGAAGAGGCTGACCGCTGAGTGGCATTTAAAGAAAAGCGGGCTTAAGTTCGCTTATTATCACTGCCCGATGAGAGATGGATGCAAAAAATCTAATTATATAGATATTAGCGTATTGGAAAAGCAAATAGAAAATAAGTTCAAGGAGATACAATTCAGCGAAGATTTCATAAAACTTGTATGTGAAAAAGCTAGAATAATTTTAGAAGATAAAAAGAAGACGATCAACGCAGACAAAAGATCTCTTTATAATCAAAAAACCGCTATCGAACAACAAAGAGATGTAGCCGAACAAAAGCTTTTTAAGGGAATCCTATCTGACGAGGATTTTACCAGGAATAGGATAAGATTCAAAGAAGAATTAGATGATATCCAATCCGCGATAGATAAGTTAGACGAGCAGAAGGAGGTGAAAGTGGACGAAATACAAAAAATATTGAAGTTCGCCCGCAATATATATGCTAGCTATAAAGAAGCCCCTTATTCTCTCAAAAGGCTTTATCTTGGTTTCTTCTGGGAGAGATTTGAGGTAAAGAGCAAGGTAATAATAAAAGCAGAACCAACCCTGTTATTCAAAACCTTATTAGATAATCATAAGGTTATAATAAACGATTCTTGGGGTGACTGACGGGGCTCGAACCCGTAACCTTCCCGGTCACAGCGGGATGCTCTGCCAATTGAGCTACAATCACCATAAACTTAGTGCCCTCGAGAGGACTTGAACCTCTAGTCTTGGCCTTAGAAGGGCCCTGCTTTATCCAGTTAAGCTACGAGGGCATAAAAATATTTATATCACAATTTAGCTAAAAATCAAGGTTTATCTGAAAAATATATTATGAATCTCAATCTTTCCTTTGTTATAAATAGCCTTTCTCGAAGCGTAATTACCCAAAAAGGAATTATAGGAAGATTCGTCTATCGATATTTGTTTTGATTCAATATTAATCTTTCGCACATCCACTTTCCAAAGATATTGGTAGAAAATCAAAGCGTCTATTAAAATTATTACAATCAAAGCCCCCCAAAACAGAGCAAATGACTTTCTGGCCACTATCCAGGGAACCTTAACCAAGAAATTCTTTAAGGGATTTAATATTTTCTTAAAATCTGTCTTAAATTGTAGATTGATTTTTGGCATATACTTTTAATAGGAAATTGGCATTTATTACTCCTTCTCCCTTAGTTATCACTATATTATCTATTTCTGACAACCACCTACTATGTTCAATTCGAGAAATGAAATTAAGGCAATCGCTTATTCCTCCGGAAATATTCAGCCTAAAGGTTGATATCTTAAACATTGGCAACGAAGAAGTTTCAACGGCAGCTGGAGTTATTTTAATAGTAACATCCCTTTTCTGAGCTTCATTCTTCAAAAATTCAATCAGATCTAAAGAAAGCTCCCCCTCTATTAAAACCTGATCAAAAATAATCTGCTCCATTTTGTTAATCTGGCTGTAATAGGTATCATAGCTTTTATCAAAATCTTTAAAATTTGATATTTCTACCTTAATATTTTCCAATTCCGTTCTTTTTTGCAAGAAATCTCCTGAATTAGCTTTAATTTTATTAAAAACAGGCACTATTAAAAGCCAGATAATGGCTACTGCTATTATACAAATTATCAAAACTTGTATTGTTATTTTGTTTTTATCGCTCATTTTTGAATGAAAAAATCTGCTTTAAATGAAATGTCTTCTTTGGGAATATATGAAGGAATGACTAAGTTAACATTTCTAAAATTATTCTGGGAATTTAATATATCCTTTAAATCATTTAATCCTTTAAGAGTTTTTACAGTTCCTGACATTACTACCTTTCCATCCACCTTATTAAAAGAAAAATTATTCAATTCCGCCTCTCTGTTTAAAACGTTGGAAAGCTGGATAAGGATGTCTGAGACAGCCATTTGGCTGTTATAGAAATTATTTATTTCAGAAATCATTCCATTGATTGTATTAATCTTTGCCTTTATTTCATCCAGCTGCTTAATTTTAGTTTTTTCTGAGTTGACTAAAAATATTTGGGATTCTTTCATATCTCCAATCCTTGAATTTATTAAAACTAGGCTTAACCAAAAAATTATCAAGCAAACAATGACAAATAATCCGAAATTAAAAGCGATCCTTATCTTCTTTGCTTCCCTGATCTTCTGTTTATATTGTGGGGGAAGAAGGTTAATCATGTTCTTCTAATCCTCTTAATGCTAATCCTATGGCTACGGTAAAACTTAATTCATTTTCCGTAAATTGCTTATGATTTGGAATATTAACAAATGGGTTTCCGATTTTTACCGGAAGATTTAGCTGCTCGGAAAGGAATTTATCTAGATCAATCAAGTTTCCTCCTCCCCCGCAGACAAGGACTTCCTTAATGTCTTTTTCTGCAAATCCTTTCTCCTGGGCGTAGTCATGGTAGTATTCTATATGCTTTTTCATTTGTTCCGTTAAATCAACCATTGCCGGGATCAAGGCGTCAAAAACTTCTTTTTCCTTATCTGTCTTTCTCTTTAAGCCACAATTTCTTTTCAATTCATCGGCCTTTTTAAAATCAATTTTCAAAGTTTTACTCACTGCTTCCGTCAATACATTGCCGGATAAAGGAATAGAGGCGCTAAAGCGAGGGGTGGCTCCCGCAGAGATGATAAAGATTGTTCTGCTAGCTCCAATATCCATAATCATTCTGGGAGACTTATCCTTCCTATTGCTAATTAAAGACCTGGTAATGGCTTGGGATTCCGTTTCTAAAACTAAAGGGACTAATCCCGCCAAATCTAAAACCTCTAAATACGAATCAACTGTTTCTTTCTGAAGAGCAGCCAGCAAAACTTCCTGGGTATCTTTTTTTGATTCAGAAAAAGTGGATTCACAATCTAGATACATTTTTTCAATAGAAAATGGGATATAATTCTCTGCCTCATATTTGACGGCGTTTTTCAATTCTTCCTCTTTCATTTTGGGCATAGTAATAACTTGTAGGAATGCCTTTTCTTCGGGCAAAGACAAGACAACGTATTTTGTATTTAATCCTTTGGTTTTTTTGATTAATTCTTTAATGCTACTAGCTAAAACATCGGGCTTTAATACTACGCCTCTTTTAATTACATCATCTTTTAGGCTGGTTTCATTTAAACAGCGGATTTTAATTTGGTTTTTCTTTTTCTTTTCCAACTCAACCAATTTTAAAGCCTGATCAGATATATCAAGACCAAATGCCTTAAGGTTGAGATTGAATATGTCTAAAGTATTTTTCATTTTTCTTCCCATCTAAATACTTCGTAATCCCCATATGCAGGAAAATATGGGGGAGGGTTATACACCAATGTGGGGTTGTAACTCATTTCAGTTTCCTCATATCCTGATACTGTTTCTTCTCCATCTGTCCAAGAAAAAGTCCACATTTTATTGGTAATGATAGAACCATATGTTTCAATGTATTCTCTAATTGCATATGTCTTGTACGGCTCGTACGACCATTTGGGATAATCGTATCTCATCACTCTCCCGTTCTGGGCCAATAGGACTGCTTTTATCTCCAATCTGTCTGCGGAATAAAGGGGAATTAAGATATCGCTCTGCGAAATCAACCCTAATGCAGAATTATCATCCATATAGTTTATATTACCATGAATGACAATTTTTTTCATAGAAGAAGGGGCTTCTGGAAGCTGAGCCGCAACAACAGTAATCCTTCCAGATATATCTCCATCTATCCAAACATTATCTTCAAAGTAAATTGGGGCGCAATCAATTGGAAGATTATATGTTCCTAATAAAGTTTCCCTGTCTATGTCATTTGATTCATATCTCCATGAGCTTCCGTCCCATCCCCAAACAGAAGGCTTTAAACGAGACACTTTATATACTGAATACTGGCCAGTAGAAAGGAATTTGATATGGTATCCGTAATATTTTGATCCTGAGGGACCATAATATAATTCTGCTTCCTCTGCTTTTTCTTGCAGCAAATTCAAATCTCTTCTGATTAGTTCAAAATCCAATATACTGGCAGGAAAACTCCATAGTCCTTTTTCAGAACCCTCTCCTTCTCCCCAGATTCCAGGGCATTCGCATCCTTGTGTTTTCCAGGAACAAGGAGATTTGCAAGTAGTTTTTGTGCATCCATGCTCAGGCCCGCATATATATTTATCTTTCCCAGACGTTGAAAGGGAATTCTGGTCTCCATCCATCCTTATCCCCCCATTGGCATGGAATAGCCCTTTTAATTCTTCTTCTGGACCAAACCAGACATTGGCATTGGTTAAAAAAGCATATCTTGCTAAGCTTGGCTTCCCCCACCAAATCTTTACAATTCTATCAAAGGAGGGGAATTGCAAAGTCCAGCCTCTTGATTCAATTATCGTTGCCGAACAGCAGGTAGTAGCTGGAGTAATAGTAAGGGAAAACTTTCCAACAATATTTCCCTCCGGATCTTTGTACTCATGCTCAAAAGGACCATAGGGGGCAACCTGACATCCCTGGTTGCCTTGCTCAATTCCATCACAGAAATCCTCTGGACTATGAGCCAAATGCCATTTGTAATAATTAGCCCCTGCTTCAGCTATATGCAAGGCCATATCCCAGGATGCTCTTTTCTGAGAAGTTTTTGATTGGCCGATTACCAAGCTGACTACTCCTCCAAGGATAGTCAAAAACACTATGCTGAATACCATCACTAAAACCAATGTTGACCCTTTTTGATTTTTCATAGGTTGACTTTAAGGTTTCTTAATTGGACATAGCTTTCAAGGATAAAGTCATTGGGCGGGCGATTAGGATCTATATTTACCACTATATATATCATCATTGTTTTTGTATCTTTTAATCTGGCTGGGGCGGGCAATTCATTATTATCTCCGTCGTAGTAATGGAATATGGGGGGCTGATTGCAGACATATGCTGAAATTATTGATAATTCTTCGTTTTCAGGCAGATATTTTACCGGGTGAGCTGTTGGTTCTATCATTCCTCTTTTTAAATTAGTCCCTTCAATAAAATACCTGACCTTTTCTATATCTTCATCCATATCAACATCGCTGTAAAAAATAAACTCGTAATCATTGGCTGCCTCTATAATATATGCTCCATCTTGGCCATTCTTTGCTTCTCTGATTTCCTTTATCATTGTCTCTATTCCTCTCCTTGCTTCTCCTATTGCCATTGATTGTTGAAAAATATATGTATGGGTAGTATATAAATTCATGGCAACCATGAAAACCGCACCCACTCCCAAAACGAATATGGCGATAGCAATCATTGTTTCAATTAAAGTAAATCCTTTATCCATTTGGAGTAAGATAAATTGTATTCAGGGTCACACCCGAAACATCTACTGAGGCGGTTGAGCTGGCATATCCATAGGCCTCTGTTTCTAAAGTAAAATTGCTCGCATCCAGTGGCAAGAAATATGACTTTCCATTCTTGTCTGAAGGCAAAACCTTGCTATAGCCCAAGCCGCTGTTTGATAGATGGACACTAGCTCCAAATATTGGAGAATTATCAGTTTCATTCAACACGGTTATCAGCAAAGAATTGTCTGCCCTATAGTATAGTTTTGCGGTAGCAGAAACATTTGGCATTAATATAAAGGGATTTAAAGGATAAACTCTGAGCAAATTAATTCCTCCTCCATTTATAGCTTCAAACGTGTATGAATCCCATTCCATGTTTTCTAAGATTAGCTTACCGCTGGAATTGCTAACCTGATTCTGGGAATATCTATAAACGGGATTGTCATCCGCATCTGTTCCTAATAATTTTCCTCCAGTAAGTTTGAACTGAACGCTTTCTATCAAAGGCGTATTATAGTACACATTCCAATCAGAAAGCATTGGGCTGATATTCAAATCGCTTGTTGAGAAATCAGCCCAGATCTTGATACTGGAATATATTCCCGTATCAAGATTAGACAATTCAACCGGGGATGTTTCAAATCCCAGGCTGTTTCCAGGCAAAACATCTTCTGGAACCAAAAGCCATTCTGTACTGGAAGCAAAATATATGTGGTATTGGATTTTTGCCATTTCTGTTTCCTGATCGGAAAAAGCAAAACTGTCCCAATTTACCAAATCTATCGGATTAATTGCTTGGGAAATCAGATATCCAGAAGCAGCATATTGCCCATTCTTTTTTAATCTTGCTTCGCTTGTTTCCAGCTCAATATTTGAGTGTTCTGAGGTTTTAAAAAAATCATTAAAATCATCATAGAAGCTTTGCTGGGCTCTGGTTTCCACATTCAAAACTGAAACCTTATCTATTGAAAAGCTTGGTTCTGTCAAAGTATTCTCATATACGCTTAAATGAGGCTTTAAAGGGTTGGCAATTTCTGATTCTGAATATGTTCTCTGCGAAGAATACCCTGTTTTCTCTACTAAAACTTCATATGCTTCTGTAGAGGTTGGTGCTCCAGCCAAGACAACATATCCATAATCATCAGTTAGATAAGAAGCGTCTATTTGGGGAATGACTGTGTTATTAACGACATTCACCTCTGCCTGTCCAACCCCAACTCCTTGGGCATCTTGAACGAATAGGGAAATTGTCCCGCCCCCAACCATTGTTTCTATACCTTTTGGAGAGATATCTGTTAACATAATTGCTTCTCCCCCTATCATCCCGGGCCAAGATACTTTAACTTTTGCCCTTTTGTAGTCAGCGGGCACAGTATCTACTGGAAGCTTTCCGTCAAATTCATCATCTATATTAATAATGCTGGTTGTGATAGTAAAATTGATTCCATTAAGATTCCTTTGCTCTGTTTGAGGAATACTTCCCGAAGGAATTCCTCCAATTGTTCCTAAATTAGCATATGAAAGATTCCTTATCTCTTCTATCCTCTTATTTGCCAAGGATAACGCCGTTATCCTTGCCTTGGATTGAAAAGTAGTTTTTAAGCTTAAAGTAAAAGCCCCGATAATCCCGGTAAAGATTACTGTAACTAGGAGAATTCCAACCAATACTTCAATTAAACTAAACCCTTTTTGATTTTTCATTGATACTTAAAGCGAACCCATCATAGAATATATGGGCTGCATCATTGAAACTGCAAAAAATGCTATTACCCCTCCGATCAAAAGAAGAAGAACCGGCTCTATCACTGAAGAAAGATTCTGGGTAATATTAGTTACTTCCTCTTCTAGAAAATCTGATAATCTGGAAAGTATGTCTGATGTTTTTCCCGTTTCCTCGCCAACCTGAATCATCTGAACAAACAAAGGAGGATACAAATGGGGGAATTTTTCTATGCTTTCAGAAATCTTTTTCCCTTTCTTAACTTCTTGGGCTGCAAATTTCAGGGATTGGGAATAGAAATAGTTGCCCAAAGAATCAGCTGATATTTCCAGAGCCTCAACTATCGGAACGCCTCCTTTAATCAAGGATCCAAGAGTTCTTGAGGCATAGGCCGTGTTAATTTTTTTAATTAAATTCTTAACAAAAGGAATTTTTAAAAGCACTATATGTATAATTCTTTTCCCTTTTTCCTTTTTAGAAAGAAAGGTAAGGAAAACTGAGATAATAATCATTGCCCCTGCTAAAACATACCATTTATGGGCAAAGAAATCTCCCAATCCCATAACTATCTTCGTTAATTTCGGAAGCTCTACATTTAAAGTGGCTAAAGCAGAACTTAATTGAGGAACTACTTTAACCAACATCACTGCCCCTATTAAAAGCATTGCCCCGACAACTATTATCGGGTACATTAAAGCCCCTTTAATCTTTGCTCGTAATTTATGAGTTCTTTCCAAATGAAAGGATAAGACCTCTAGGGCATTATCCAACCCTCCAGTTTGCTCTCCAACTTTTATCATGCTGCAAAAAAGATTAGAGAATATTTTCGGATGTTTTTTTATCGCTTGAGAAAAGCTGTCTCCTTTTAATATATCTTCTTCTATTTTATTCAGCGCCTTTTTGAATGCCTTGCTTTTTGTCTGCAATGATAAGGTTTTAATACACTTAGGAAGAGAAATTCCTGCGGCAATCATTACCTGCATGTTTCTAGTCATCATTAACTTTTCGGTCAAAGGAATTCTGTTTACAAAAGGCAGGCTTATTGAAGCAGGTTTTTTATCTGATTTCTCTTTGGCTGAAATCAAAATCAAGCCCTGGTCTTTTAAACTAAGGGCCAATTCTCTTTCATTCTTAACATTCATCTCTCCAGATTCATCGTTGCCATCTTTTGTTTTTGCCGTATATTTATACCTGGGCATATTAATCCATGATTACTCTTAATACTTCTTCTATGCTTGTTATACCTTGGGCCGCCTTAATCAATCCGTCCTCAACCATTGTGATCATTCCCTCTGAAACAGCTTGCTTTTGTGTCTGCTGGGCATCGGCATTCTGCATGATTAGCTTGCGGATAGATTCTGTAATTGGCAGAACCTCAAAAATGCCAATCCTTCCCTTATACCCTGTAGCACAATTAGGGCTTTCTTTGGCTTTGTAGAATTTAATATCTTCCAATCCCTGTTTTTCTTTTAATAATCCTTCTTTTCTTAAAAGCTCTTCTACTTTTACGATATCGCAGACCCTGGCCATTGAACGAATCTCTTCTTTTGAAAGATGGTATTCTTCTTTTTCTTCGTAGAGTTTTCTTACCAGTCTCTGAGCAAGAATTATATTAACAGTAGATGCGATAAGGAATGGTTCAACCTTCATATCTATTAATCTTGGTAATGCTCCTGAAGCGTCATTAGTATGAAGGGTAGACAATACTAAATGTCCGGTAAGGGCGGCGTTAATCGCCAGACTAGCTGTCTCATTGTCTCTGATTTCTCCAACCATTACAATATCAGGATCCTGCCTAAGCAAAGACCTTAATCCATTAGAAAAACTCAAGCCAATATCTGTTCTTATCTGTGTCTGATTAATTCGAGGCATTCTGTATTCTATCGGGTCTTCTACTGTGGATATGTTTACTTCCGGAGTATTTAAAATCTCCATTATGGAATACAGAGTAGTAGTTTTGCCTGATCCGGTAGGCCCGGTTACTAGAATCATTCCAGTTGGCCTCCTAATGGCTGCCTGGATATTTTCCAAAGCCATGCTTCTTAATCCAATCCCTTCCAAACTGTATCCCTTAGCTTCTTCTGCTAAAAGACGCATGACGATTTTTTCTCCATTCAAAACAGGAAGAACTGAAACACGGACAGAGAACTTATCAGTGTTGCTTTCAAATTTAAATCTTCCGTCTTGAGGAAGCCTATGCTCATCAAGCCTTAAATCAGAAAGGACTTTAACTCTGGCTACAATTCCTGGAGCAACTTGTTTTGGAAGGGTCATGGCATCTCTTAAAATTCCATCTATCCTGTATCTTACTAAAACCTCCTGCTCCATTGGTTCAATATGTATATCAGAAGCTCTATCCAGGGCTGCATGCTTTAATAGGGACTCAACAATCTTAATAACTGGCAACTCTTGGGCAGCTTTGGCCAACTCCTTTTCATCCTGAGTAGTTTCCTGGGCCGAATGAGTTCTAATGTCTTCTGCTTCTTTTTGTATCAAATCCCCGAATTCGGCGCTCAATGTCTTCCTATATTGGGAAAGTATGCCTTTTATCCCATCGGGAGTAGAAAGACGGGGGAGAATTTTTAAATTGGACTTCTTTTTGATAAATTCTATCGTTTGCAAATCTTCGGGCTCAAGCATGGCTACTTCTAATTCTTTGCCTTTCTGCCTAAAAGCCACTATATTATTTGCCCTAGCTACGGGTTCAGGAATAATTTCTAAAACCTCTTTAGGAACTATCTCCTTGCCCAAATCAATAAAAGGAACTCCCAAGATATATGCTTTTAAACGGATTAAATCTTCCTGATTAACTAATTTCTCAGAAACCAAAACGTCATCCAGTTGTTTTTCTTTTTCTTTGGAAATTTTTTCTGCCGATGCTAGCTGTTCTTTATTTATCAATCCGGCATCCAGCAAAAAGAGCTTCAATTGTTGCGGTTCAACATGCATTTTGTTTATCCTTCAATTATCGCCTTATTTATTCTTTGGACTAATTCGTCTAAGTCGTAGTTGGCTTTAACCAGATAGGTAGTGGCCCCAAGCTCTAATGCTTTTTCCACATCTTTGGCCCCCTCCAGATTAGTAAGTATAATTACAGGAATCTTATTAGTTCTCGGGTCTGATTTTATCCTCTCTAAAACCTGCAAGCCGTGCAGCTTGGGAAGAATCAGGTCTAAAAGAATCAAATCCGGATTTTCTTCAAGACTCATTTTTACTCCTGTTTCTCCGTCTATTGCACTAACAACCTCGAACTTTTGAGATGACAATAGTTCTCCCAATGATTTCTGGAGAGCTAATTCGTCTTCTATGAAAAGTATTTTTGCCATATTTTTATCTTTTAATGATTGGTAATGTAAAGTAGAATGTTGTTCCTAGGCCCTCTTTTGTTTTAAACCATATTTTTCCATTATGTTTTGTAATTATTTCCTTTGTTATATACAAGCTAAGTCCTGTTCCCTGCGGCTGTAATTCAAAAGCGCTGCTGCCCCTGAAAAATCTCTGAAAAATATATTTTCTTTCTTCTTTTGGTATTCCTTTCCCCTCGTCTTTTACTGCTACAAGGATTTGATCAGGATGATAGGTCAGGGATATTTCAACCTTTCCCCCTGGCCTATTAAACCCTATCGCATTCCTGACAATATTCTCAAAAGCTACTTCCAAAAGCAATCTGCTTCCGTTTACATATACTGGCTTATCAATAACTCTGGTTATTAATTCAACATCAGAGGATTTGGCAAAATACTGGAAATCTTTTATTGCTTCTTTTATCGTTTCTATGAAGTTGAATTTTTCCTTGTTTTTAAAGAAGCTTTCCTCTTTCAACCTGTTTACTATCAGTAGATCGCTTAAGAGATTTTCCAATCTTTTGCTGTTTTCCCTTATCATATTAAGATATTCCTCTTCTCCAAGATCGTCTTTACTCCTCCTTTCTCTCCTGCGAGAGATTAGAAATTCTATTGACCAGCGGATATTTGTAAGAGGGGCTCTTAATTGATGGGAAACTATTTTGATGAATTCTGCTTTTGCCTTGTTAAGCTCTACCAGATTATTCAAGCTTCTAGTAACAGCGTAAGAAATGATGAAAAGAAATGCAGCAATTCCTAATGTTATCAATACGACTATCTCCGGTTTTTCAATATATCTCTGGCCAATGAGGTAGAAAAAGAGACAACTGCTAACATTTATCACCCCCATCAGGGAAAAAAGGAAAGAGGGCCATTGCCAGAAAGGGATATTAAACTCCTTGCGATATCTAAAACCGCTAAGAGGTTTTAAAATTTTCTCTGTCATTCTTTTCATTTTATCACATCAGCATATTTACAACAATGATTTTTTTGATTAAACTAATCCATACGGGGTGTAGTGTAACGGTAGCACGAGTCTTTTGGGAAGATTTAGTCAGAGTTCAAATCTCTGCACCCCGACAAGAGAACATTCCTATATTGTCTGGTATGATGTATAATAAGAGTGTATTTTTAATTTATGCAAAAACCAGAAATAAAGGAAAAAGCTATCGCTTATCGTAAGAAAGGATATTCATATAGTATGATTTCTCAGCTATTAAATCATGCTGTTTCTAAAAGTACCCTTAGTGATTGGCTATATGACATGCCTTACTCCCCCAATAAGAAGGTAAGGGAAAGAATTAATAAAGCGCTTTTAAAATCCGCTCAGTTTAATAGAAACAAGAAGAAAAAAAATATTAAACACATGAAAGAATTAGCCCGTAGAGATATTGGGAAGATTTCTTATAGAGACCTATTTTTTCTTGGCTTGGGGCTGTATCTCGGAGAAGGAACGAAAATTAGAGAATATATAAGGATAATAAATTCTGATCCAGATATAATAAAGCTGGCAATTAGATGGCTATACGATGCTTGCGGCTTAAAAACCAAAAATATACGTATGTATATTCATACATATCCAGATAATGATATAGAAGAGACCATAAACTTCTGGAGCAAGATCACAAAGATTCCCAGGTCACAATTTGGAAAGACTCAAGTAGATATTAGAAAAAATAAATCGCTCAAGAAACATAGAAAATTACCATATGGTACTGCTCATATTACTGTTCGCTCTTGCGGAGAAGAACAATTTGGTGTAAATTTACATAGGAGAATTATTGGATGGATAGAAGAAAGTATGAAGCAATTAACTTAAAAAGCGGGAGTAGCACAGTGGTAGTGCAACGGCCTTCCAAGCCGTTTACGCGGGTTCGATCCCCGTCTCCCGCTCCATAATAAAACAAGGGACATTTTCTCTTGTTTTTTGATAAATTTTTACTTCCTTATCACTTCTCCTGTTTTTATATCAACAACTTTTGAAGGTTTCCCAGATAGATTCTTTCCTTTTATTGCCAGATCAACTCTCTTTAATATTTCTTTATCAATCTCTTTGAATTTTCTGGGATATGGTTTTCCAGAAATATTGGCAGATGTAGTAATTAAAGGATATTTTATTTCTTTAAAAAGTTTTTTCAAAAATCTTACGTTGGGAAATCTAATTCCAACGGTATCTCCATTGTTATTAATAATTCCTGGAATTTTTTCTTTTTTAATTGGTATCACAAAACTTACAGTTTTTTTAATATTCTTTTTAAGCATTTTTTCTTCTTCTAAAGAAATTTCCGCATATTTTTTTAACATTTCCAAGTCTTTAACCATTATTAAAACAGGATTAGTTTTTGGTCTTTGCTTAATTTCAAAAACCCTCTCAATGCTATTTGGAAAATTAATTAGACAACCAATTCCATATACGGTATCAGTAGGGTATATAATTATTCCTCCTTTATTTAAAACTTCTGCAATTTCTTTAATCTTCATATATTTGTATTATATACCAAAAGTCCCCTTTGAAAGGGGAATTTTGTATATATCTTTAAGGCCTATCCTTTTTTAACTGAATCTTTTAAGGACTTGCCTGCCTTAAATTTAGGAGTTTTTGTTGCAGAAATTTGCATTCTTTCGCCTGTTCTTGGATTAATTCCAATTCTAGATTTTCTTTTAGTTACAGAAAATGTTCCAAATCCGGTCAAAACAACATTCTGTCCTTTTTTAAGAGATTTACTAATCTCGTCAAGAATCATATTAAGGCATTCTCCGGCCTGATTCTTAGACAGATTTAATTCCTTAGCTAATTTCTCTATTAAATCTTGTTTTGTCATTTTTTTAAAGATTATATCTGTCTCGACCTTTTGGAATTATATTTATTTAGCGTACTCTATAATCCTTTTCTCCCTGATAACCACCACCTTGATCTCTCCTGGGTAGTTTAATTCTTCCTGAACCCTTTTGGCTATTTCCTGGGCCAGTTTCTTGGCCTGATAGTCATCTATCATGTCTGGTTTAACAAATATTCTAATCTCTCTTCCTGCCTGTATGGCAAAGGCTTTCTCAACTCCCTCAAAAGATGTGGCTACTTTTTCCAGATCCTCCAATCTCTTTAGATAGTTTTCCAGAGTGTCTTTTCTTGCTCCTGGCCTTGCTCCAGAAATTTGATCAGCAGCCTGGATAATCTGGGACTCTATTGTTTCATATGGATATTCTTCGTGATGAGACTTCATTGCGCTGATAATATCTTTTTCCATGTTAAATTTCTCCAATATCTTTATCCCTATATCCACATGGGAACCTTCTACCTGCTGGTCCAAGGCCTTTCCGATATCATGAAGCAATCCTGCCTTTTTGGCAACTTTTACATTAGCGCCGATTTCTGAGGCAATGACTCCGGCAAGATGAGCTACCTCAATAGAATGGAGTAATACATTCTGTCCAAAACTTGTTCTGAATTTCAATCGGCCTATTAATTCAACAAGCTTGGGAGGCAGGTCTATTATATTAGTATCATAGACAGCGGCTTCTCCCGCTTTCCTTATCTCTTCTGTAGTTTCCTCCTCTG
>JAQTNP010000016.1 GCA_028713795.1 Minisyncoccota bacterium | reverse complement strand
AGGGTATTGATCTTTGGAACCACCTTTATACTCACTACAGCAACAATATATGGAGTATTAATATTTTTGTGGTACAAGGTATTCTCTGTATTTGAAAAACATCTCGGAGCCTTGCAGCTATTGATAGGATTAGTCTCTTTATTCGGAGCAATGTATTTTTTCAAGCAATTCCTGAAATTCAAGAAGCAGGGGCCGGCTTGCAGTATGCAAAATCAAGGTATTTCTGCAAAATTAAGCAAGCGGGTTTCTAATTCCTTTGATAAATCATTGAATATTCTTACTTTAATCGGGATAGTTCTGTTGTTTGCCTTTGCAATAACTATTGTAGAATTCCCATGTTCTGCTACTATTCCCATGGCTTTTGCAGGAACCTTAGCCAATGCAAACCTATCTGCAGGAATGCATTTCCTATACATATTAATATATATAGTATTCTATCTTTTTGATGAATTATTGGTTTTTCTTGTTGCGGTCTTCACAATGAAAATCTGGCTGGCTTCAAGTAGGTTTATCATCTGGAGCGCCTTAGCCACTTCAATAATCTTGCTATTAATGTCCGGGTACTATATTTTAGGTTTGTTTTAAAAAGAGAAAGGCCCGCGACAGACGCGCGGGACCTTTGTGCACGAAGGGGGCCGAGCCCCTAGACTCTCGATGGTGCGGCAAACAAGGCAGAGCTCGGCACCCCTGTTGTGCATGTGCGCAGTGGATTCCACCGGCACAGGAAGGAGGGGGTCCTTCTACCAAAGAGCTCGTCCGAAGACGAACCTTTGGGTTTTGTCTCCGGATATACAGATATAATAGTATAAACAAAAGACCTTGTAAAGGTCTTATATAACATTGTCGGGGTGCAGAGATTTGAACTCTGACTAAATCCTCCCGAAGGACTCGTGCTACCGTTACACTACACCCCGAAAATTATGAAACCCAGTATTTTTGCTTGGTCATTTCATCTCTTTTTCCAACAACTTGTCCTATCTTTTCTTTGGCAATTCTAGAAAGCTTTTCTAATTTCTGCTCATCTAATTGTCCTAATTCCTTGGTTTTAGACTCTAAATATTTTTTATTATTATCTTCAGGATCATTTAAAACATCTGATAAAAGAATATTTAAGATCCAGCCGATTCTTGGCCCTGGAGATGTTTTTAATATCCCCATTATATCTTTTCCGTCTATCTTTAGATTAGAAGAATTTATTGGATCTTGAGAAACTTTTTCCACTATGTACAGAAAATGTCTTAATTTGTAAGGCATTGCTTTTGGGCAGCCGGAACCGATTCTATCACAAGTCCTCAATTGAACAAGCTCTTCAAGGTTCTCTTTGCCTACATTCAATAGCAATCTTCTGACAGAAGACTCTGTCACCTCTTGAGCATCATAGTAGAAAAGATGGTAACGAACAAGTTTAGTAATTTTTTCTATTTCTTTATTGGAAAATCTTAATCGAGAAAGAATTTGTTTTGTCATCTTGGCCCCAATTATTTCATGGCCATAGAAAGTAGAGTCTTTTCCTTGTCCGGCTTTTGTCCTTGGTTTAGCAATATCGTGCAATAGGGCTGACATCCTTACGTATTTATTGTATCCTTTCTGGGCAGCATAATCTAAAGACCTTAATGAGTGATCATATACATCATATAGATGATGTTTGTTTTGCCCTATTTTGTATCCCTCTAAGAGTTCTGGAACTACATATCTTAAAAGATCTGTTTCCCTTAAAAGCTCTATTCCCAAAGATGGATTTTTAGACATTATCAGTTTAGTAAATTCATCCCTTATCCTTTCTTGGGAAACATGTTTTAGCGAAGATGAATTATCTTTAACCGCTTTGTAAGTTTTATTTTCTATCGTGAATCCCAAGGCCGCTGCCAATCTTATCGCCCTCATTAGGCGCAAAGCATCTTCCTTAAATCTTTGATCTGGGTTGCCAACTGCTTTAATGGTTTTTGCCTTAAGATCTTTTTGTCCTGAAAACGGGTCTATTATTTCCCACTTATCGTCCTTCAATCTCAGAGCAATGGCATTGATTGTAAAATCTCTTCTAGAAAGATCTGCTTCTATTGTTTCTGCCCAAGATACTTTATCTGGATGTCTTTTGTCTGTATATTTTTCTTCAGTTCTAAAAGTAGTTATTTCTATCTCTTTTAAATTTTCTTCTTTGCTCTTTGTTAAAACCCTGACTGTTCCAAAGGTATTGTCTGTATAGTTCTTGGGAAATATTTTAGAAATTTCTTCTGGTATTGCTGAAGTAGCAATATCCCAATCATTGGGAGTTATATTTTGCAGATAATCTCTTACGCATCCGCCAACGATAAAGGCCTGGAATTTTTTCTTTTCCAGCTTCCCTATTATTTCTATTACTTCTTTGGGAATCTTCATCATGTTGAATTTTAGAATAAAATTTGCGATTTATCAATGAATTTGCTAATATTATTCTAACATGCCCCTGTAGCTCAACTGGATAGAGCGCGTGGCTTCGGACCATGAGGTTGAGGGTTCGAGCCCTTCCAGGGGCACAATAAAATCATGAAAAAAATATTAATCGCAGTAATTATTTCTGTTATCCTTGGCTCTATCTTAATACCAAGCATTGTTGCTTTTGCAGACGATGAAAAAAACGATACAAAAGGAGAATCGAATATATGCGTGGAATTAAAACCGAACAGCAACGTTACTCCAGAAGCGGGGAAAACTTGTATAGCCGGGGAAAGAGATGAAGCATGTTGCCCAACTGGTGGATTGGTGTTTTGCGGAACTGCATGTTGCCGATGCCGACTTTGTGATGTTTTCAAACTTATAGATCGTTTAATAGATTTCATGGTATTTAAAATAGCTCCAATTGCCGCTATAATTTTAATTATAATTGGGGGGGCAATGTTTTTAATGAGTAGTGGAAATCCAGGGATGATAAGCAGGGCTAAAAGTATTATTATTTCTGTAATTATTGGGCTGTGTATCATGTATGGATCATATATGATAGTAGGATTTGTGCTACGCAGCGTAGGATTAGCTGATTGGACAAAAGATATGTATAGTTCTTGGCTTAATGAAGGAATATTTGAAATTGATTGTGGAGAAACCAGTAATGGTACCGGTAGCGGAGATTCTTCTAGTAGCAGTATTACTGATTTTTGTAATAGTTTTTCAGCAGAAGCCAAAAAATCATGCAATATTTATAGTAACCACAGAATGAGTGACTGTACGGCAAATCCTTGTAATGCTAATTACGATTCCACTACGCGTTGCCGCGCAGAACGCCAGGGCCCAAAGTTTGTATGTGTTGATGTTAATTAGGAAAAATAATATAATCATTTTTTAGCCCCCATAGCTTAATCGGCAAAGCAGCTCCCTCTTAAGGAGACGACTCCAGGTTCGAGTCCTGGTGGGGGCACAAATGTATTTTCTCTTTTTTAATTTCAAACCACTATTTAGGCGTGGTTAAATTTTTACAATGGAAATGAAAAAGAAAAAAATAGTTGTGATGGGCGGAGGAACGGGAACATTTACTGTTCTTTCTGGATTAAAAAAATATCCTTTAGATTTATCTGCTATCGTAGCTATGGCAGATGATGGAGGGTCTACTGGAATTTTAAGAGATGAATTGGGGGTGCTTCCCCCAGGAGATGTAAGACAATGCCTTGTCGCCCTGTCTTCTTCTGATAAATTAATGAGGGATTTGATAAACTACAGATTTGCTAATGGGCATTTCCAGGGCCATAGTTTTGGAAATATTTTACTTTCTGCTTTGGAAAAAGTAACTGGTAGCTTTGATCAGGCAGTAGAAAAGGCCTCTGATATTTTAAGAATTCATGGAAAAGTAATCCCAGCTACATTAGACAAGGTAAGATTGGTAGCTGAGTTTGAAGATAGAAAAATCATTGGTGAAGGAAAAATCAGCGAATCAAACTTGCATGGATTAAAAAGAATATATCTTTCTCCCAAAGCAAGAGGGAATAAGAAGGCTATTGAAGCAATTGGCAATGCTGATGCAATAGTGATAGGCCCTGGCAATTTCTATTCCAGCCTAATTCCCAATATGCTTGTATTTGGAATTCCCCAGGCAGTAAAGAAAAGTAAGGCAATCAAGATATATGTCTGTAATTTAATGACTAGAAACGGACAAACTTCTGATTTTACTGTAAAGGTTTTTGCAGAAAAAATAGAAAAATATCTTGGATGCAAGCTTGATTATGTCATTTTTAATACCAAAATTCCTGATTCTGTCCTGTTAAAGAAATATTCTCTGGAAGGAGAAAAAATTACTGCTATAGACATGGGGTTGGATAAAAAGAAATTTATCGGGGCAGACCTGATCAGCAGGAAATTGCCAAAAATTTCTAATCAAGACATGCTTAAGCGCACCCTGATCCGTCATAATCCTGACAAGTTGGCAAAAATAATATTAGAACTGATATAGCTTGCTTTTTTTATAATATTTTGTATACTATAAAAAACAATTAAAAATATGCTTACACCAGAAGAGAAAGAGAAAATCATAGGGAAATTCAAATCTCACGATTCTGATACCGGATCCACGGAAATCCAGGTTGCTCTTTTGACAGAGGAGATTAAAAGAATTCTTTTACATTTAAAAAAGAATCCTAAGGATATTTTTTCAAAAAGAGGGCTTTTGAAAATGGTAACCCAGAGAAGGAGATTGCTAAAATATCTGAAAAATCAGAGCACCAGAAGCTATAATTCTTTGATAAAGAAATTAGGCATAAAAAAATAAAATGGTCTCTTTAAAGCATAAAGACCAAAGGGTAGCAGTATTAATTGATACCCAAAATCTTTACTACTCAGCCAAAAACCTTTTCGACGCTAAAGTCAATTTCAAGTCAGTACTGGAAACAGCTGTTGCCTCTAGAAAGCTTATCCGCGTTTTTGCCTATGTGGTTCAGACCAAAACAAGGGAAGAACAACCCTTTTTTGATGCTTTGGCTAATCTTGGAATAGAAACAAGGGTACGGCCTTTGCAGGAATTCTACGGAGGATTGAAAAAGGCTGACTGGGACGTAGGCATAGTAATAGATGCTGTAAGGGTTGCCAACAGCGTAGACGTGATAGTACTAGCTTCCGGAGACGGGGATTTTATCCCTTTAGTAGAATATCTAAAAAATCAGGGAAAAAGAGTTGAAGTGGTTGCATTTGGAAAATCTACTTCCTCGCTATTAAAAGAAGCTGCTGACGAATTCATTAATGTAGAAGAAAATCCGAAAAAATATTTGATAAATAAATAAACATATGGAACACAAATTGGAAATTGCAGGAAAAACTTTTTTTGTTAATCTGGAAAATCTAGCAGAACAAGCCAATGGGGCTGTTTTTGTTAGACATAATGATACGCTAGTTATGGCTACTGCCACAATGGGGTACAAAGATACTGATCAAGATTTCTTTCCTTTAACTGTTGAGTTTGAGGAGAAATTCTATGCTGCAGGAAAAATACTGGGTTCAAGATTTGTAAGAAGAGAAGGCAAGCCGTCTGATGAGGCGATACTTACCGGAAGATTCATTGACAGGGCGATAAGGCCATTGTTCCCAAAGAGTTTGAAAAGAGAAGTTCAGATTATCATCGGCTGCTATTCTTTTGATGAAGAAAATGATCCTGATATGGCAGGAATGATTGCTGCATCTTTGGCTCTTGGAATTTCGGACATTCCATGGAATGGACCAGTAGCCCCAATTAGAATAGGCAAGGTCAATGAAAACTTAATCATCAACCCGACATATAAGGAAAGGGAGGAAGCAATATATGATTTAGCTTTTAGCGCAGTGGAGGAAAATGGAGAAATTGGCTTCAATATGATTGAAGGTCAGGGAAATGAAATCCAGGAACAGAATGTTTTAGAGGCGCTAGAAATTTCAAAAAATGATTTAAGAAAAATTATAGATTTTCAAAAAGAAATCGTTCAGAAATATGGAAAAGCAAAAGTAATAATTCCAGAGAAAAATATTTCTGAAGAATTAAAAAATGCTGTCGGTAATTATAGGGGGGAAATGGAAGACGCAATGTTTAAAGCTCCAAGCATTGAGAATAAAACGGCAATGCAGGATCTTTTGGATAAAATATTAACAGATATCAAGGATAACTTTGGAGCAGAAAATATATCTATTGCAAAAGATTTGATTGAACAGGAGCTTGAAAATATTTTTAATGTAAATATTCTTGAAAAAGAAAAAAGGCCTGATGGAAGAAACTTTGATCAGATAAGGCCGCTGGAAATGAGAGTTAATATTCTTCCTAGAACTCATGGCTCGGGACTGTTTATCAGGGGAAAAACAAAAGCATTATCTAATGTTACTCTTGGTTCTCCTAGTGATCAGAAATTAGTTGAGGGAATGGAAATCAGAGGAAAAAAGAGATTTATGCACCATTACAACTTCCCTCCTTTCTGCTCTGGGGAAGTAAAACCACTAAGAGGTCCTGGCAGAAGAGAGATAGGACATGGCATGTTGGCAGAGAAAGCGCTTTTTCCACTTGTTCCAAATTTTGAAAATTTCCCTTATACTATAAGAATAGTAACAGAAATTCTTTCTTCTAATGGCTCTACCTCAATGGCTTCTGTTTCAGCTTCAACTCTTGCCTTGATGGATGCCGGAGTTCCGATATTAAAACCGGCAGCAGGAATTTCTGTGGGACTGGCAAAAGAGAAAAATAAATATAAATTGCTTTGTGATATTCAAGGTCCGGAAGACCACTATGGAGATATGGATTTTAAAGTAGCCGGGACAAGAGATGGAATAACTGCGATTCAGATGGATGTCAAAACAAAAAGTATAAGTACTGAAATTGCAAAGGAAGCATTGGAGATTGCCAAGAAAGCCAGATATCAAATTCTTGACCTGACTGAAAAGACAATAGCTGCTCCAAGAGAAAATGTTTCTCAATATGCTCCCAAGATCTTCAGAATTAGCATAAATCCTGATAAAATAGGAAGCGTGATAGGACCAGGGGGAAGAATCATAAATGAAATTATTGATAAATGCGAGGTGGCTATTGATATAGAAGAAGACGGAAATGTATTTGTGTCTTCTTCTTCGGACGAATCAGCCCAGAAAGCTATTGAATGGATTAAAAACATTACAAGAGAAATCAAGGTTGGAGAAGTATTTCAGGGAAAAGTTGCCAGAATCCTTGATTTCGGAGCAATAGTCCAGATACTGCCGGATAAAGATGGAATGGTCCACATATCCCAGCTTGCTCCCTACAGAGTAAATAAGGTGGAAGATATAGTGAAAGTCGGACAAGTAATTCCTGTCAAAGTAATAAGCGTGGATGAGTCTGGAAAGATAGGATTGTCTTTAAAGGAAATTACTAATCCGGGAAGCAATGATGCTTCTAGGCCGAATGATCATAAAAAAGATTTTTCAGAACATAAACAAAAACCGGGTTTCTTTAGAAAAAGACAATAAAATATGAAAAATAATTCTTCAGAAATACTAATTCCTAAAGCAGCCATCCGAACCATGGAAAAAGATTTGGGCGGAATTGTATTTGAAGAATGGGAAGAAACCCTGGCAGAATCAGAGATAAATGACCTTTTAAAGAATCTCACAAAGCAGGAAAAACCGATTGTTGTTCCTAGTGATATAGAGTTAGAAGAACAAAAGAAAATGGAACAGCAAAAACAGGCTGCCATAGATTTAGAAAATAAAAGAAGAGAAGCCGAAAAAAGAGAGTCAGAAAAGATCAGATTGCAGAAATTAGCCGAACAGGAAAAGGAAAAGGAAATTGTCTCAAAGATCAGAAGACAAGCCGTAGAAATGGAGGAAATTGTTAAAAGCAAAATGAAGGAAGAAGAGGAAAAATATCAAGAGCAAGAAGATGTAAAAAGGCATGCTGTCCAAGAGGGTCAGCAGGAAGAAACATTGAAGCTAAGGAAAAAAGAAATTGACGATGCCTTGCTTAAGCTTCCAGAATTAAAAAAGCCCTTAGACGAAACCAAATCATATCTTTTCAAAGAAAGGGACAGAATACAGCAGTCAATTGATCCTATTGCTGAAAGCGAAAGAAAAATTGAAGAAAATATTAAGCTAGTTAGCAAAATTGAGGGAGGATCAGCCATTCCTTTGGAAAAAAGAAGGGCAGAAAAAGACAGACAAATGCTTGAATTAGAAAGGAATAAGGTTGAAGAAAACAGATGGGGATACGAAAAAGAATTATTTGCGGTAGAAGAGCAGTTAAAAGAACTTGAGATAAAATACCAAGATTTAGCCAGCAGAGAGGCCAAGCTTTTACAACAGCAAAAAGAAATTAATGAAGAATTATCAAAGATAGATAAAAGAAGGGACAGAAAACAAAAAGAAGATTTAATAGACAAGCTAGTAGAGGAAAAGAATATTCTTGCCAAAGAAAGAGACGGTGTGGCTGTAAGAAGAAAAGAATTAGAAGAAAAATTAGCTGAAATTTCTACTGATGAAAAGAAGGTAGAAAAGGAAGAGGAATATCTGAGACACGAGGAAGAAGTAGCCAAGGGGCCAGAAAGGCAGAAAATAGAGATGGAAAGACAACGCCTTGGAGGCCAGAGAATAGAATTAGAAAAAAAGCGCTGGAGATTGGAGGACGAAAAAAGAAAAGTAGCCTTAGAGGAAAGCAGATTAAACCTTAAATATAAAAATCTTTTAGAGAAAGAGAATCTTTTGAGAGAGCAAATAGATGAAATAAACAAAGATTTGGGAATTGTTCCAAAAGAACAACCCAAACCTATCTCTCTAAAAGTTGGGGCTGCCAGCAAAGAAGCTATGGCCCAGATAAAAGAAAGGGAAGGAGAATATGTAAAAAGATACGGCCCGACAGAGGAAATGCAGATTTCTCAGACAGGATTGGAAGACGAAGAGACTAAATTAGCCAAAGAGGCCTTAAAGAGATTGGAAGAAAAAAGAGAAAAGGAAGCCCTTTTAAGGAAACTTGATGAGCAGAATAAGACAAGGGAAATGAAAAGAGATGAACTTATAATAGAAAGATTAAAGTCCGGACAAGCTCCATCTCCATTCCCCGGAGAGGAACAGGTTGCTCCAGAAGGACAAGGCCAGCAGCCTTCAATAATCTATCAGGGAGAGCCTACTAATAAATGGATAAAGATTGTAATCTTTGGATTGATTGCTGCTATTCTTTTGGGATTGATAGTATTTGCAATAATGAAGATAAGAAAGCCCGAGGAAGAAGAGGAAACCCCTCCTGACGTAGAAATTATTATACCGACTATTCCTCCCTATTCAACTAGTTCAATGGCAACATCAACCCCCATGGATCTTACAATCTGGAATTCTTTAATCCCTAACATCGTAAACAGAGATATTTACAAAATTGACAGGAATAAAGCGATACCATCAAGGCTAGGATTGATATATAGAGAACAGATTGCAGAAAATCAATTTACAAGAATAATATTCGAGAATACTTCTCTGGCAAAATATGTTGCTCTTGATGATTTTGCTGACGGCATGTCCCTCTCTATTCCTGATCAGCTTACTGACGCTGTAGACAAACAGTTTACTATGTATCTTTACAGTTCTAACGGGATAAAGACTTTTGGATGGATAGCTAAAAGAAAATTAGAAAATAATTTGAATTTGTCCCAAATCATGACTTCTTGGGAGAAATCTCTTTCAACTAATGCCGAGGATCTGGGAAATATCTTCGGCCTTAAGATAAAAGGAAAGTGCAATTTCAAATCTCAGACATATAAGACAAGCTCTTTAAGATCATGTGATTTAGTTTCTTCTCCTGGATGCTATGGAGCCTGCTATGCTATAACTAATAACTACTTAATCTATGGAACTTGTTGTTCTACTGTGACAAACTTAATTACAATTTTAAATCAATGATATGAGCAAGGATTTTTTAAAACAACAAGAAGAAATATTAATAGAAATGCAAGACAAGCTGGAACGCCAGCTTGAATCTTTTGCGAAGAAAGATGAGAATCTGGATCATAATTGGAAATCTGATTTTCCAAAGCTTGATAAGTCAGCCATAGGGGATGCAAACATGGAAACAGCCCAAGACGAAGTTGAAGAATACATGAATAGATTATCTCTAGAGCATACTCTTGAGATAAAGCTGAGAAATGTGGCCCATGCCTTAGAAAGAATCAAGAAAGGAGAATATGGAAAGTGCGAAAAATGCAATAAAAAAATACCTTTGGATAGATTAAAGGTATGTCCTGAAGCTAGATGGTGCCTGGACTGCGAAAAGAAATAATTACAAAAGCCCATTATCTGAATGGGTTTTTTGCTCCTCTGACATCAAAATGAAGATGGCAGCCTAACACTCCGCTAGGAATAGTATATCCTGTATGGCCGATATATCCGATTATATCTCCCTGGGAAACTGTTTGATTGGGAACTACTGAAATACTTTGCAAGTGGCCATAGAAGGTAACAACTCCGTTGGGATGAAGAATTCTTACATAATTGCCGGCAGTCGTCTGTCTGCCAGTTATCTGAACTGTTCCACCAGCTGCGGCAAATACGGGAGATCCGCATTGACCGGTAGTAAAATCAACTGCATTATACCAATGCAGTCCCTGGCTTATCTTCCAGGGAGCTGGAACCGGGCAGATAAAATATGAATTTGGAAGAGCAATCTTTGTGCTTGAAGTTGTCTGTTTGGCTGGCCTTACTCCATCAGGAATTATTACGATATCTCCGATATATACTTTTCCCTCAGAAGAAAGTTCATTAAAAGCTATTACTTCGGTCAGGCTGCCTTTGTACAGCTTGGTGATGCTGCTCAAAGTTTCTCCTGTTCCGACAAGATGCATTGTTCCAGTTACTGGCAATATTATTAGCACTTGGCCAACTTTTAATTTCGTAGTTGTAGATATATTATTGGCCCAGGCAATAGTGTTACTGCTTATGCCAAAGTCCTGAGCTATGCTTTTTATCGTATCTCCTTCCTGAACTATATAATCAATGATTTTATTCTCAGAATTGGCCCCTAAATCCTGGCCAGTAATAGTTGCCAAGGTTTTTGAGTTTAAGTTTTCCGGTGCACAAGACGCTTTTACGCAGTTTTCTTCAATTGTTATAGTTGCTGGAAGGCCTTTTTTTTCTTCGCCCTGGCTTAGGAATAGGTTGTTGTTATTAATAGTTGTCGGCTCAAAATAATCAACATATGTATAGCTTCTTACAATAATCACTGTTAAGATGAATATTAAAAAGGCGCAGAAAAAAACGGCTCGGAACCTCTTTCTGAGCCAATCAAAGATGATAAGTTTATCTTTTAGAGGTAAAATATATTTAATATTAATAACTCTATTCAATACCTAGATTATCAAAATTATGGTATTCAGTCAATCATAGTTATGAACCTGGCTAATAAAAAGGAAATTGTAGAAATATTAAAAAAATACGGAATTCGGCTCACCAAAGGGCTTGGACAGAATTTTTTGATTAATAGAAACATTATTTTAAAGCTGATTAGATTGTCAGGCATTAATAAATCAGATGCTGTCCTTGAAATAGGGCCTGGAATAGGGGTTTTGACTCAAGAATTAGCTAAAAATTCAGATTTTGTTATTGCTGTTGAAAAAGACAGAGTTTTGTCTGAAATCTGCAAAGAGAATTTAAAAGATTTTAATAATGTAATTGTCTTTAATGAAGACATTTTAAAAATTGATCTAAAAAAGATATTTTCCGATTTAAGCATCGAATCGTATAAATTAGTTGCTAATCTTCCATACAATATATCCTTAAGAATAATTAGGGAGTTTTTGGAATATGAATCCCCCCCCAAAGACATGATTGTAATTATCCAAAAGGAGGTTGCGCAGAAAATATGCGATAAAAAATCCAGTTTGCCGAGAATAGCTTTTGATTTCTATGGAAAGAGCAAAATTCTTTTTTATCTATCTAAAGAATTATTTTGGCCGAAACCAAAAGTAGACGGCGCAGTATTGCATATCGCTGATATACAGAAAAACTTGCCCGATGTTGACAGAGAATTATTTTTTAAGATATTAAAATTTGGTTTTTCTCATCCTAGAAAAACTATTGTTAATAATTTATCTGGATTAGGGGATAAAGACAAGATAATTGATTGGATTGAGAAATCAAATATAGATATTAAAGTAAGACCTGAGGATATAAAAATGGAGGAGTGGATAAATCTTACTTTGAATTTTAAATTGTGATATTATTAAGAAATGATAAAATTTCTTAAAACTAAAATCGCTTTAATATTATCGTCGATTACCGTTTGGTTTTTTGGATTTGCTGGAACATCTAATGCTCAGGGTATTCCCTTTTTAACACAAGCTGTCGATTTTTTAACTAAGGGGTTTCAGGTAGCAGCTGAGATATTTATGTATGTTGTTATCGGGAGTGGCGTTTCTGTAGCAGCATTGGGGGTGTCTAATGCAATTTTAAGTTGGGTAGTAGATCCTAAGTTTATAAAAGTAAGCTTTACTGGAGCAGATAACCTAGTAGTCACTTATGGATGGACGACAATGAGAGATTTTACGAATCTCTTATTTATTTTAGTACTGATTGCTATAGGACTAGGAACCGCTCTGAGAATAAAGGAATATCAAGTTCAGAAAACCCTTCCAACCCTTGTTATTATTGCCTTATTAATAAATTTTACTCCTGTAATATGTGGAGCGCTAATAGATGCATCCAATATAATAATGAATTTATTTGTAAGTAAGGGGTTGCTAGCTTACGGAGAACAAGTTTCAATTGTAAGTAATGCATGGCAAAGCCTTTTTGGTCTCTGGCAAAGCATAATAACAAATCCTTTGGGACTAGTTAATGGGACGTTTATTTTCAAAGGAATCCTTTTCACTATCATTAATATATTGTCTTCCTTTATCCTACTGCTTTTTGCCGGATTGTTACTAATAAGGCATATAGCCCTATGGATTCTAGTAATCATGGCCCCTCTGGCATTCTTTTCTTACATTCTGCCAGCGACTAGGAAAATTGTTTGGGAAAAATGGTGGCGTAATTTCCTACAATGGTGTTTTGTTGGTGTAGGGGGGGCATTCTTTCTTTATCTAGCACAGGTGATGGTCACCGAAATAAATATTATAGCTGGACCAGGAGTACTCGGCAAAGACACTGGCTACTCTGTGCTTGGGGGCATATTATTACAATTTATACCATTGGTTCTTTTGGGAGCTGGCGCCTATATCACAATGTCCACTTCTGCAATGGGAGCTAGTGTTGTTACTGGTTTTGCCAAAAAAGTTCAGGGCAGAGGCCTAAAGTGGAGCAAAGGATTCAGTAGGAGAAGTGCCACAAAATGGGGAAGAAAAGTTGCAGAGCCGATAAGAACCTCTACTGCTGCGAGATGGCTAGAAAGTCATACTATGGTAAAACCTGATTGGGGCATGAATGACGATGGAACAAAGAGAGGAGGATTTCGTGGTTGGGCCTATAGAAGATTTGCCGATGGTGCTGGCAAGGCTGGAGATTTTTACCAAGGGATTACTCGTGGAAGATTCGGCACAGAAACACAGGATAAAAGAGCAGAAAATTTGGGAGAGGATAAGGCTAAGGACAAGACCAATAATCAAATTCTCAATGCCGCAAGTAAAACTATTGATGGTGCAGAACTTTTAGGAATAATTGCAAAAGCAATGGATCAGAAACAATTTGAGTCAATAATTAGAAATAGAGCTGTCTTTAATAATGATAAGATTGCTGATATCTATGAAGCATCTGTAAGGCTTGGTAGGGATAAAGAACGAGAGGCTCTAGAAAGAGTTTTCTTGGGAGACGATACTGTGAGTAATAGATTCTCTGATATATTGCAAAGATCAACTACTAGACTAGACGCTACTGATCAAAGAAAATATCACACTGATGGACTCACCGATGAAGATCATCAAAAAGGATATCGAACTTGGACCGAAAAGGTATTGGGAGAAGCTAAAACGAAAGAAGCTATCAAACAATTACGAGTTTCTAATATTCCTATGGAAGATGTAGCGGCAGCCGCTGCACAATTCTGGTCTCCTAACCAAATAGGAGAAGCAGCTAAAGAATTTGGATTTCAGTTCACAGGAACATTAGACGACTACGTACAGCAACAATATGAAAATGCAAGAGCTGCTGGCAATACTGATCAAATTTTCGATACGGTTGATCCAAGAATATTAAAATATCTCCAAAGCAATGCTGCCTTAGGCCTAGGATTTGATCAAACCCCAGATAGAAGACCTGGTTTACATGATAATGCAAATATAAATACAGCTTGGGGAAGATATAGAGGTATTCCAGCGCCCGGAGGTGGAGGTGGTGGCCCAACGCCCGGAGGTGGAGGGGGTGGACCAGGAGGAGGTGGTGGCCCAACGCCCGGAGGTGGAGGCAATCCACATAATAATCCACCACCACCATAATAAAATAAAAAGGATACGGGGTATACGCAGCTTCGCGCATACCCCGTGTTTTCTTCAAAGGACGATCTACTTCTGCTCGACCCTGACAGTCAGACCATCTCCCCGACCAATACCCTTAAGGTCAATGATGTTGGCTGCCATGGCGAGCCCTACAGAGGAAGTCCTGGCGGCTTCAGCCACCAATACTGCCTTACCAGAGTCTCCTCCTGCTTGAACGACCTCGATCTCCGCTCGTAGAGCTGCCGCCCTACCCTTACCAGATAGAGCGGTAGCTTCTTTACCTGCCTTTGCCCTGATAAGGGTGGCTGCAGCTTCTCCTTCTGCAAGGGTCTGGATCCGACGACTCTCGGCCTGAGCTTGTCTTTCCCGAGCGCTGGCCTCATTGACCTCTGCAGACGCAACAGCTTCTGCATGGCCGACGATCTCCAGTCTTCCTCCTAGAAGCTCTGCTAGCTCAGGAAGTTGATCTCTGATCGCTTGGACCATCTCGTCGCTCACTACTTTCTGCCCCTCTTGACTACCATAGTAGTCATACTTCTTCGCGATATTGAAGATGGCCGCCTCGACTTGCTCTAGAACGATCGTCTTCCAGAGACGAACCTTGATCCGCCTCAGCGGATTCGTAGTCCAGTATCGGAAGCTGAACACGAAGTCCAGTTCCATGCTTCCAACCGTCTCAAGGCCCTGAATGACTACCTGGAACGGTATGACGTACCCAGGAAGGTAGTCCACGACCTCGTTGAGTTCGCCCGTCAACGATCTGGGGTCTAGGTCAACCTTCCAGGCGTTCTGGACCTTCACAAACGGCCAGAAAAAGATGTACAGGGCACCGAGCAACCTGCGCCTAGGTACCGTTTCGTCGGAACTCTTGGGTTCGTCAATGTTGGACAAAGCCTTGTAGGGCTGTCCTAGCAAAGACAGAACCTTGAAGGTTCCTGGCGGCACGATGGTCCCGAACATGTCTTCGGGAACCAACATGTTCCACCAGACCACTGCCCACACGATAAGCATGAGCAGGAATCCGCCCAATCCCCACCAGGCTCCGAGAAAGCAAAGACCGACGAACACCAGGAACATTGCAAGGATAATCGCAAGTCCCAGATATCCTTTCGATCCTATCTTCCTCTTAGCCACCTTCGCCTCTTTCTTCTCTGGTTGTTTGGCCGCCATCGGCCTCATCCTCCTTTTAAACGATCATCATTTCGGTATTCATATTATACCATATAATATGTTCCCCGGTCAAGCATACAAGGCTACTAACGGATCCCGACTTATGTACAGAATACTTGGTAGTCAAATATTTCTATTTGTGATAGAATTTAATTGTATGACTTTCGAACTAACCAAAGAACAGCGTTGGGAAATTTTTAATAGTTTGCCAGAAAATTTAAAGGATGCGATTTTTTCCGGAGACACAGCTGATGCTGTTTCTAATATCTGTAAATTACATAATATTGACGATACTGCCTCTGTTGCAAAAATAGTAGGGCAAGTCTTAATTGGTCTTCTCCCTCCCGATAAGATTGCTGAGGCAATAAAGGAAAAAATCTTGCCATCGGAAGATTCCCTCTGTAATACGCTCGCAATAGAAATACAGCATTACATATTAGACCCCGTAATGAATGATCTCCAATCCTT
>JAQTNP010000015.1 GCA_028713795.1 Minisyncoccota bacterium | reverse complement strand
TAGATCAAAAAGGCCAAAAAATGTCTAAAAGCCTGGGAAACATTATTGATCCTTGGCAGATGATAGAAAAATACGGAGCTGATGCTTTGCGCTGGTATTGTTTTACAGTAAATCAACCAGGGGACTCTAAGCTATTTAATGAAAAAGATTTAGATCAGGCATTAAAACAATTTTTAATGACTTTCTGGAATTGCGCTGTGTTCTTGAAAACATATTCGGCTGAGAGCATTCCCTGCAAGCCTATCATATCTAATATTTTAGACAAATGGATACTTTCCAGATTAAACAGCCTGATTGAAAAGATAACCCTTGATATGGATAGATATGATGTATCTTCTGCTGCAAGGTCAATACAAGATTTCGTAATTAATGATTTATCTTTGTGGTATGTTAGGAGATCAAGGCCAAGATTCCAACAGCCGAACAATGAAAAAGAATTAAGAGATGCTTGCTCAACCCTATCTTTTGTATTAATGCAGACGGCAAAGATCTGCGCACCCTTTGTGCCGTTTTTGGGCGAGAGAATATATCGAGAATTAGATATTAAGGAAAGCGTTCATCTACAAGATTGGCCAGAGCAAGAGAAGAAAATGATAAATGAGAATTTGGAAAAAGAAATGATTACTGTAAGAGAGATAGCCAGCCTGGGGTTAGGCCTCAGGAATCAGGCAGGAATTAAAGTAAGGCAGCCATTGGAAGAAATTAAGATATATATCAAAGATAAAAAGCTTGATAAGGAGTGTTTAAATATTCTATCTAATGAATTAAATATCAAAAAGATTTCTCTAGCGGATAAGATTCCAGAGGGGAAAGATTGGATCATTGCAGAATCTTTTGATATCAAGATATCTTTGAATATAAAAATATCAGAAGAATTAAAAGAAGAAGGAATGTTGAGAGATATTATCAGGTTTATCCAAGATACTAGAAAGAAATCAAATTGCACTCCAAAAGACAGCGTAGTTCTTAATATAGTGATCAATCAAACGCTGAAAACCCTATTCATTAAAAACGAGACAGAAATTCTTTCACAGACAAAAAGTAAAGAAATTAAATATTTCAATCAGATACCTGCTAAAACGTTTGCATTCCAGCAGGAAGGAAAAATTGGAGAAGATAATATCTGGCTGGGAATAGAGAAATAGATAAATATGCATTTTTAGATTAAAATATATATTATGGAAAACAAAGGATGGCTTTGGGAAGGACTTAGGCCCATAATCACCGGAGCTAAGCAAACAAGAGCCGAACAGCCAAAACCAACAAAAACCTCCTTTCTTAATCCCTATGGGCGTAATAGAACGCGTTTGAATTTTCAGCAAACACAAAAAATTCTAGCGCGTAAAGGGGGACCAAAGTATTTAATAGGAGAAGACAATAGGCCAATAAAGATAGGCGCAGAGGAGAGGCGAGAAATTCTTGATAAAAAAGTGTTTAAGGGTTCTGAGAATATAACAAGGAGTGAAATTGTCAGGAATTTAAGATTATCGGAGAAAGAAATAAGGCAAGAAATGGCTAGAGAAAATACGCCCAGCAAGAAATTAAAACTTAGAGAGGAAAAAAAATTCTTAAAAATTCTTAATCCGCCACCCAGAGAGAGTAGACCGAACACCTTTATCGATAATGCAGGAACGATAGTTAAAGGCGGGATAAATACAGTAAGTAAACTATTAATTAATAGGGAGATAATTAGAGAAAAACCTTCAGAGCCATTAGATTCATCAGTTATTAACCAAAATATTCCTAAAATTAAATAATAAAATGAAAAAATATAAAAATAAGATATATATAACCATTACCATTCTTTGTGTTGTTCTGATAATTCTTGGAATATGGTTCTGGAGCAGAAATTCATACTCTAAGGAGACCCTCAAGCTTGAAATATTGGCTCCCGACTCTGTAGCTGTTGGTCAGGATATTGAATATATTGTCAAATTGAAGAATAACGGAGAGATAAGGCTAGACAGTCCAGTGCTTGCTTTTGAATTTCCCCAGTACTCTATTCCAGAAGACGGGGGAATATTAAGAAAAACCATTCAGGGAGAAGAGATGGGGCTAGCCATATATCCTGGAGCAGAGAAGACATTTAAATTTAAAGGAAAACTTTTTGGACAAGCAGGAGAAGGCAAAGAAGCTACGGCAATTCTTACCTATCAGCCTAAAAATCTTACAGCTAAATATGTTTCTAAAACAAGTCATTTAGCAACGATTTCTATTGTTCCTATCACTTTTGATTTTGATATTTCTTCTGAGGTAGAATCATCCAAACCACTAGATTTTTCTTTGAATTACTTTTCTAGTTTAAACTTTGCTCTAAATGATATTACGATAAAAGCAACATATCCGGCAGGATTTACTTTTACTTCAAGTATTCCCAAGGGGCTATCCCAAAATGAATGGCGATTAAAAACATTAAGCAGCGCGCAAGGAGGAAGGATAAAGATAGGGGGAAGTCTTTCGGGGGAAGTCGGAGATTCTAAAACATTTTTAGCTGAATTTGGAATATGGATTGACGGACAATATGTCATATTAAAAAAAGCAACCAAAGATATTTCTTTGATCGAGCCATCCATATATCTTGATCAGATGATAAACGGAGTACAGAGTTATTCTGCCAACCAGGGAGACATTTTGCATTATCAGATAATCTTCAGGAATATTGGAGATAAGGCCATGCAGGATTTGTTTTTGACGGCAAAAATTAAAAGCGACTTGCTTGATTATTATTCCCTGAAAGCTCCAGACGGGCAATTTACTTTGGGGGATAATTCAATCATGTGGGATTCAAGAAAAGTTTCCTCATTAAAATACCTAGATGCTGGAGAAGAAGGACAGGTGGAATTCTGGATTAATTTGAGTCAGGATAAGATTAGTGCATCAAAAGAGCCTCAGATTGAAAATGAAGTGAGATTAGGTCAAACCAAAAAGACCTTCTATACTAAGATCAACTCCAAACTAGACCTTGTCCAGGAATTGTATGTTGACGATGAATTATTCGGAAGCGAGGGGCCGTTGCCATTGAAAGTTGATCAAGAATCAACCCTTACTGTTTTTTGGAGATTGAAAAACTACTATAGCGCCTTAAAGGATATTAAGATAAAGACAATTCTGCCCTCATATATTTCATTAACCGGGCAGATGAATCCGCAAGAGATAATTTTTGATTCGCAGACAAGAGAATTGATATGGAATATCTCTGCTTTGGCCCAGGGGGAAGGAGTATCAGCCCCGAAGCTTGCAGGATTTCAAATAAAGATTATTCCATCGAGCAATCAGAAAGGTAGCTCTGTGCCCATTCTGACTAATGTGACTATTATGGCGCAAGACGATGTTACTGGAGACACAATTAATCTAAATATTCCGGATTTAAGCACCAGCTATCTTGGGCAAAATGGAATTATTCAATAACATGGATTTGATGGAGAAAATAATATCATTGAGTAAAAGAAGAGGAATTATCTTTCCTTCGTCTGATATCTATGGAGGATTTGGCTCCAGTTATGATTTCGGGCCCTTGGGTGTAGAAATAAAAAGGAATATCAAAGAGGCTTGGTGGAGAGATATGGTTCAGATGCATTCCTCTGTTGTTGGCTTAGATGCGGCCATACTCATGTCCCCGAAGATATGGGAAGCATCGGGTCATTTAAGCGTTGGATTTGCTGACGAATTAGTTGAATGTAAAGAGTGTCATAAAAGATTTAGATTAAGCGAATTAAAAGAAGAAGAATGTCCTGAATGCAAGGGGAGATTAACAGAACCAAAACAGTTTAATCTGATGATGAAAACATTTATCGGCTCTCTTGAAGATGAAAGCGCCATATCATATCTCAGGGCTGAAACTTGCCAGGGAATATATGTTAACTTCAAGAATGTTTTAGATTCAATGAGATTAAAGCTCCCATTTGGAATTGCCCAGATTGGAAAATCTTTTAGGAATGAAATAACTACAAAGAATTTCATTTTTAGAATGAGAGAGTTTGAACAAATGGAAATGCAGTTTTTCTGCGATCCAAAGGATGCAGATAAATGGTTTGATTATTGGAAAGAAGAAAGATTAAAATGGTATGAAAACTTAGGGCTGAATATGGATAATTTGAAGATATATGAAGTCCCCGAAGGGGATAGGGCCCATTATGCTAAGAGACAGATAGATGTAATGTATAATTTTCCATTTGGTTGGCAAGAGATAGAAGGAATTCATAATAGGGGGGATTGGGATTTATCCAGACATTCCAAATACAGCGGAGTAGATTTGTCCTACACAGATCCGGAAACAAAAGAAAAATACACTCCATATATCATTGAAACCTCTGTCGGAGTAGAAAGAAGTTTACTGGCATTTCTGTGCGATGCCTACCAAGAGATAGAGGGAGGGAGAACTACTACAACAGAATCAACTAAAGAAATTGAAACAGTATTAAAATTCCATCCAAAATTAGCTCCTGTTAAAATTGCTGTTTTACCGCTATTAAAAAATAAACCAGAACTAATTAAAAAATCAGAAGAAGTATTTAATATGCTTTCTAAAGAATTCATATGTCAATATGATGAAGCAGGAGCTATCGGGAGGAGATATAGGAGGCAGGATGAGATAGGAACGCCATATTGCATAACAATAGACTTTGATTCTTTAGAGAAAAACGACGTTACTGTAAGAGATAGAGATACAATGGAACAAGAAAGAATCCAAATTTCTGAATTGGTTGAGTATTTTAAAGAAAAAATTAAAGATTAATATATGAAAATATTCAGAGGAATATTATTCCTTCTTTTTATCTTCCTTGTAATAGCAATTGTAATCCTTGGCTATCTTGGCTTTATCCCCGGCCTATCTGATCTTATGGGTTCCACTAAGCCCAGAGATTTGGGGATAAAATACACTCAAGCTGATTATGATTCAGCCGGAGAAAAGAATAAGGTGAAGATAATAGTTGTTGATTCTGCTCCAGACATTAAATCAAGCATTATCTGTTCTGGATCGCAGGCAATAGAAGCTTCTTTTACCCAAGAAGAGCTTACTGCAAGGATTAATATCAATAGCCAGAATTGGAAATATTTTCCTGTCAAAAGCGTACAGATAAAAATCAATCAAGATGGTACAGCAGAAAGTTCCGGATTGTTATTAATAGACAATATTGAGGGATTTGCTAAGGCAACAGAATTTAAAGATATTGATATCCAAAAAGTATTATCAAAATTAAAATTCGTAAGGAAGGAAATTCCTTTCTATATTAATATTTCTCCGATTGTATTAGAGGGGCAGGCAAACGTAGTAGTGAAAAAAGCTGAATTGGGGAGGTTGGCAATGCCCCAAGACTTCTCAGAACAATACAAACAAGATATTAATTACTATATCAGCAGACTAATTAGTTCCGCTGCTTTCCCCGGCCTATATGTTACCTCTATGAATCTTAATGGAGGACAGATGAATTTCAAGGGAAGATTGCCGGAAAGCATTACAACAGCTAAAAAGATTGTTGAGTTGTAAAATCAGATTTAAAATCCTATCAATAGGGATTTTAATTTCCTTTCTTTTGCGGTATAACAAAGTATTAATTTGATATATTTATGCATAAACTACATACATTGCAGAATGGATTAAAGATTTTGTTAGTTCCATATACTGGCACTCAAGCAGTTGCTGTCTTTGTTTCTGCAAAAACTGGAAGCAAAAATGAAACAAAAGAAATAAATGGTATTTCCCATTTCCTCGAACATATGGTTTTTAAAGGAACAGAGAAAATGAAAGATCAAACAGAACTATCTGAAGCAATTGATAAGCTAGGTGGAGGATTTAATGGTTTTACAAGCGAGGAAAATACTAGTTATTATGCCAAGGTTGCTAATCAGCATTTAGAATTAGCTATTGATTGGGTTTCCCAGCTGTATTTAAAACCAATCATTCCTGCTCACGATGTCAAAAAAGAAAAAAGCATAATTATTGAGGAAATTAATATGTATAAGGACAACCCTATGAGTTTTGTAGCTAATCTCTGGCAAGAGTTATTATATCCAGATCAGCCTGCCGGCTGGCCGATAGCCGGAACAAAAAAATCTGTAAATAATATTAAGCACAAAGACCTAGTAAGTTATTGGAAGAATAACTATGTAGCTAATAATACCTTAGTTTGCCTAGCAGGGAATTTTGATTCTAAAAAAGCCTTAAGCTTGCTCAAGAAATATTTTGGAAAGATTAATGATGGAAAATCAAATATTAAGCCAAGACTGATAGAAAAGCAAAAATCCCCAGCTTTAAAAATTCATTTTAAAGAAACAGATCAAACACATTTACTTTTGGGAGTCAAAACTTTTAATGTGCATGATAAAAGGAAATATCCCTTGGCCTTGTTGTCAGAAACATTAGGAGGAATGATGAGCTCAAGATTGTTCATTGAGATCAGGGAAAAAAGAGGATTAGCGTACTATGTAGGCACCTCTACGGAAGAAAACATTGATTCAGGGTTCTTGGTTACTAGAGCTGGGGTAGAGAACAAAAATTCATACGAAGCGGTAAAGGCGATCCTAGAAGAATACAAAAAAGTCAGAAAAGAAGGTATTACTGCAGAAGAATTGAAGAAGGCCAAGGATTATATTAAGGGCCAGACAGTATTGGGATTGGAATCCTGCGAGGCCTTAGCAGGGTTCTATAGCGGGCAGGAATTGGCAGGGGAAAAGATAAAGACCCCTAAAGAAATCTTTAAAGAGATTGATAAGATTGAAAAATCTGATATTGTAAAGGTAGCAAAAGATGTTTTCCGTCCTGAAAGATTGAATTTGGCAATGGTCGGGCCGATATCTGATCAGAACAAATTCAAACAATTATTAAAAGAATTTTAGAATGGACAATCAACAAAAGATTCTAGACATATCTTGGCTAACAATAGTTAGATTCATTATTGCCGCTATAATAATATATTTTCTTTTTATAGTAAAAGATCTTGCCATTGATTTTATCTTTGCGGTGATAATCTCTATTCTATTCAATCCAGCTATTAATTTCTTAGAGAAGAAGAAATTGCCAAGAGTATTGGCCTCAATTATTGTATATTTCGGCATATTTATTCTATTGGGTTTATTTGTATATCTTACTGCTCCGATGCTATTCTCTGAGCTTAGGGATTTTGCCATGAAATTCCCGGAATATTTTGAAACCGCATCGCCATATCTTAAAGGACTGCAATTGAGCGCTTTAGCTAATTTTCAAAGCTTTACTCAGGCATTAGAGAATATGCTGGCTAAAACTTCTTCAAGCTTTTTTAATGCCTTAGGTTCAATCTTTGGGGGAATAATCACGACGATAGCGATATTCTCTATATCGTTCTTCTTGTCTTTGGAAGAAAAAGGGATAGAAAAATCATTGGCCGCGTTAATTCCCGATAAATACAGGCAGAAGGCATTGGATGTATGGTCTGCTAGCCAAAGAAAGGTTTCCGTGTGGTTTGGCACCAGGGTTTTGGGAATGCTTTTTATCGGAATAATTACGACAATTACCTGCTATTGCTTGGGAATCAAATATGCAATCTTTTTTGGATTACTAGCTGGATTATCCGATTTGATTCCAACAATAGGTCCATTGGTTGCTGGGGCTGTGATAGCAATGTTTGTATTAGTGTTGTCTCTTCCAAAAGCCCTACTATTTGTTATTATCTTTATCCTTATGCAACAGATCGAAAACCACGTGTTGATACCTATATTGAGCAAGAAGTTTTTAAAACTTTCTCCAGCATTAGTATTAATGGCTGTATTGATAGGTTCAAGGATCTGGGGAATATTAGGGTCAATACTTGCTATTCCTTTGATGGCAATGCTTTTTGAGGTGATCAAGGGAATATGGAATAGGAACGCGCCAATGGTACAGAATATACCCGTTGTAGACGATACTACTCAAGCCGATGGTTAAACTATATATAATTGCCACTCCAATAGGCAATTTAGAAGATATTACTTTTAGAGCTGTTAGGATATTAAAAGAGGTTGATTTGGTTTTAGCAGAGAACGTGATCAAAGCTAGAAACCTTTTAAATAGGTATCAGATAGATACAAAGATTGTTAAATACGAACAGCATTCTTTAACAAGGGTTTTAGATAGATTAATATCTATTCTAAAAGAAGGAAAGGATGTGGCTTTAATCAGCGAAGCCGGAACTCCTGGAATTTCAGATCCTGGCAATGAATTGATAGAGGCATTGAATAGAAAATTAAATAATCTTTCTGTGATTCCGATTCCAGGCGCCTCATCTGTAAGCGCAGCCGCTTCCATCGCTGGAATTCCAATGCAAAAGTTTTTGTTCTTGGGTTTTGTCCCTAAAAAAGGACAAAAATTCTTTAAAGAATTGATAGAATATGATTTTCCTGTGGTATTTTTTGAAACCCCGTATAGGATTATAAAAACATTAGAGAAAATTAATAATCTTGCGCCAGATGGATATTTAGTGGTAATGAGAGAATTAACAAAGCAATTTGAAACTGTTTACAGGGGGAAAGCCAGAGAAATTATTGAACAATTATTAAAAACATCGACAAAAGGAGAATTTGTTATAGTATTTAAGAAAGAATATGAAGGATAAATTTTACATTACAACCAGCATTGCCTATACTAATGCGCCTCCGCACATTGGTTTTGCTCTTGAATTAGTCCAGGCAGATGTTTTAGCAAGACACAACAGATTATTAGGAAAAGAAACATTTTTTTTAACAGGAACAGACGAACACGGGATAAAGGTTCAAAGAGAGGCAGAAAAGAATGGCATGCTTCCTGAAATATTTAGTTCTCAATTGTCCGAAAAGTTTTTGTCTTTAACAAAAGCTTTAAATATTTCCAATGATGATTTTATCAGGACTACCGACAAAGAAAGGCACATTCCTGTTGTAGAAAGGATATGGAAGAAATTAGTGGATAATGGAGATATATATAAGAGGGAATATGAGGGATACTATTGTGTTGGCTGTGAGGCTTTTATCACTTCTAAAGACTTAGAAGATGGGAAGTGTAGTATTCATAAGACAGAGCCACAGCTTGTAAAAGAAGAGAATTATTTTTTCAGATTATCTAAATACCAAAAACAATTGGAAGATATTATCAGCAAAGATAAGATAAAAATAATTCCGGAAGAAAGAAAAAATGAAGTTCTGAGTTTTATCAAACAAGGATTGGAAGATACCAGCTTTTCCAGATCAATACAGAATTTAAAATGGGGGATACCTGTCCCCAATGATCCATCTCAGATTATGTATGTCTGGGCAGATGCGCTAAGCAACTATATTTCTGCTATTGGTTATTCTTCTGATGTAAAAACATTTGGAAAATTCTGGCCGGCAGATATTCAATGCATTGGAAAAGATATTTTAAGATTCCACGCCATTTATTGGCCTGCAATGCTTTTGGCATTGGGTCTTTCAATGCCAAAATGCATTTTAGTCCATGGCTTCATTACTTCAAACGGTCAGAAGATGTCAAAAAGCTTAGGAAATGTTGTTGATCCATTTGAATTAATTTCAAAATACGGGGTTGATCCTATCAGATATTACATTTTAAGAGAAATTCCAACTACAAAAGACGGGGACTTTGCGATTGATAAGTTTTTGAAGAGATATAATGGTGACTTAGCTTCCGGTCTTGGAAATCTTTCTGCAAGATTAAGCACTATAGCTTTGAAAAACGATATTAAAGTAGATCTAAAAGAAAAGATATCTGATAAAGACATATTAAATGCTTTTAAAGACACAAGAAAGATATATGACTCCCTTATCCAAGAAATTAAATTAAGTGAGGCGCTATCCTGTATATGGGACCTAATTGGTTTTTGCGACAAATACATTGAGAAAGAAAAGATTTGGGAAAATCCCAAAGAAAAAGAAAAAACAATAAAGAACTTAATATTAATTCTTTTTAATATTTCTGAGCTGTTAAATCCTTTTCTGCCAGAAACCGCAGAAAAGATAGTAGAACAGATAAAAGGAGAAAGAAAAGAACCAATATTTCCCAGAATATGATATTTGATACTCATGCCCATGTTAATTTCAGGGCTTTTGATAAAGATAGGGATGAAGTGATTAAAAAATGCCTGGACAGAGGCGTTTCTATCATTAATGTCGGAAGCAATTTTGAAACTTCTAAAATTGCTGTTAACCTAGCTAATAGATATAAAAATGTGTATGCGTCTGTTGGTTTGCATCCCATTCATGTAGATACAAGCATTTTGAGGGTGAAAGATGAAGACGAGGGGATAGGCGAAGAACCTGATTTCAATTACGATGCATACAAAGAATTAGCTAAGGATAATAAAGTAATTGCAATAGGAGAAATAGGGTTGGACTATTACTGTCGTCCTAAAACAAAAACTAAATTAGCAGAATTCAAATCAAAACAGAAGGAAGTCTTGATAAAACAAATTAAATTGGCAGAGGAATTGGATCTTCCGATAATCTTTCATTGCAGGATGGCTCACGATGGTTTGATAGAGTTTCTGAAACAAAAGAATTTAAAGGGAGTAATACATTGTTTTACCGGAGATTTGAAACAAGCAAAAGAATACCTAGATATGGGATACTATTTAGGATTCAATGGTATTATCTTTAAATTAGATTTAAATGAAGTAATTAAAGAAACTCCTACAGATAGAATTCTTTTAGAAACAGATTGTCCATATCTTACTCCACCAGAATATATTACTGATAGGAATGATCCCATTGGAGTAGAATATGTGGCCAAAAGAATAGCAGAGATTAAAAACATGGATTTAAATGAGCTAATAGGGAAGACAAATGAAAATGCGATTAAAGTTTTTAAATTGGACAGAAAAGAATAAATATGATATTATATAGGTAGTTGACGCCAAGGAGGTGATCAATATGATCAAATGGCGTCCCGACGAGTGCGATAGGCCTATCTCTAAATTCGAGGCCTGGGTGCTTCGTCAACTCGTTCCCCTTGCTGGCGGGCCGTAAGGCCAGCAAGGAGAACACTAACTTAACAGGTATTCCCTGTTTTTTGTTTTTGTAATAGAAAGATATATGATATAGAATTAAATATATGAATCCATACGATTTTAAGACGATAGAGAAGAAATGGCAGGAAATCTGGGACAAAAAAGGGATTTTTGCTGCTGATGACAAATCAAAGAGACCTAAGGCATATGTTTTAGATATGTTTCCATATCCTTCAGGGGCTGGTTTGCATGTAGGCCATCCTAGGGGATATATCGGTACAGATGTTATTGCTAGGTTCATGAAAATGAAAGGATATAATGTTCTGCATCCCATGGGATGGGACGCTTTTGGCCTTCCTGCAGAAAACTATGCCATTAAAACAGGAATCCATCCAGAAATATCTACCAAAGAAAACATTCAGAGATTTAAGAAGCAAATGAATTTAATAGGCCTTTCATATGATTGGTCCAGAGAAGTAAATACGTCAGATCCTGAATATTACAAATGGACACAATGGATATTTCTTTTGCTTTTTAAGAAAGGATTGGCATATCAAGCAGTTTTGCCAATCAATTGGTGTCCGTCTTGCAAAACAGGATTAGCCAACGAAGAAGTAGTTAATGGTAAATGCGAAAGATGCGGGACAGAAGTTACAAAGAAAAATATTAGGCAATGGGTTTTAAAGATTACAGCATACAGCCAACAGCTATTGGATGGATTGGAGAATCTTGATTGGCCAGAGAAGATTAAAGAAATGCAGAGAAACTGGATAGGGAAATCAGAAGGAGCTGATATTGATTTTCAAGTAAAAGATTCTGATGTAAAGATTAAAGTTTTTACAACCAGGCCGGATACTATCTTTGGAGCTACATTTCTTGTCTTGGCTCCAGAGCATCCTCTATTATCTCAAATAGTCAGCAAAGAGAAATTGGAAGAGGTAAGACAATATCAGGAGGAAACAAAAAAGAAATTAGATGTAGATAGGCAATTAGAGGATAAAGAGAAAACAGGAGTATTTATCGGTTCCTACGCTATCAACCCGGCTTCAGGAAAAGAAATTCCAATATATGTAGCTGACTATGTTCTTCCATATTATGGCTATGGGGCCATAATGGCAGTTCCTGCCCATGATCAAAGAGATATGGAATTTGCTAAGAAATATGGATTAGAAACAATACAAGTCATACAATCAGGCAAAGAATTAAAAGAAGCATATATCGGAGAAGGATCGTTAATGAATTCAAAAGAATTTGATAATCTAGATTCATTAAAAGCCCAAAAAGAAATAGTTTCTTGGTTAAAGAAAAAGAAATTAGGAGATTTTGCAGTTAATTACAAATTAAGGGATTGGGTATTTTCTCGCCAAAGATATTGGGGAGAACCAATACCTTTGGTATTCTGTCCTAATTGCAAAGAGAAAATTGAATCTAAAAAATACAAAAAGAATGAATTTAATATAGGAGAGATATCAAATCCCGGCTGGATTGCTTTAGAAGAAAAGGATTTGCCCTTAACTTTGCCAGAGATTGATAAATTTCAGCCCACAGGCACAGGAGAATCTCCTTTGGCTGAGGTTTCGTATTGGGTAAATACTAAATGTCCTAAATGCGGAGGGGAAGCGAAAAGAGAAACAAACACTATGCCCCAATGGGCAGGTTCCTGCTGGTATTTTATCCGCTATGCTGATCCTAACAACAAAGAGGAGATTATTGATAAAAACAAAGCAAGAAAATGGCTGCCCGTAGATTTCTATATCGGAGGGGCAGAACATGCTGTTTTACATCTTTTGTATTCCAGATTCTGGATTAAGGCATTAAAAGAAGAAAAAGTAATTTCTTTTGATGAACCATTCCTTAAATTAAGGACAATTGGTTTGATTCTGGCTCCAGATGGGCAGAAGATGTCTAAATCCAGGGGCAATGTGATAAATCCAGATGATATTATTAAAGAATATGGAGCAGATGCCTTCAGGATCTATGAGATGTTTATGGGCCCCTTTGATCAGCCAATCAGCTGGGATACAAAAAGCATTATGGGAGCAAAAAGATTTCTAGATAAAGTATATGCTGTATCTTGCAGCATTGCCGATGTTTCTTCTAAGAAAACAGAAAAACTGTTGCACAAGACAATAAAGAAAGTGACAGAGGATATACAAGAACAGAAATTTAATACTGCCATTGCTAGCATGATGGAATTTATCAATAATATTGATCAAATATGTTTTGATGATTTCAGAAGATTCCTCAAATTGTTATCAGTATTTGCTCCGCACATATCAGAAGAATTATACAAACCAGAATCATCAATATTTAATGAATCTTGGCCAGAATATGATAAGAAGATAGTTATTGACGAAAAGATAGAAATAGCAGTACAGGTTAATGGGAAATTGAGAGATACGATTTTTGTAAATCTTGATTCCGACGAAGAAGAAGTAAAGAATATTGCTTTGCAGTCAGAAAAGATTCAAAAATATATTGAGGGAGAGATGAAGAAGACAATATTTGTTAAGAATAAATTAATTAATTTTGTAATATAATGCTTATTTTGTTGCCTGGTCTTATTTTCGTATGCATTAATTTGGTATTAATGTATTTACCAGCATCTGTTTGGTTGTGCGAAATTATACTAATTGTTTCCGTATTTCTTGGTTATTCTTTTGGTTATCTAGTTTCTCTTACGGAAGACAAAAAGATACTGGATAGATTAGTGAAACGTCCTCGGCCTCAAGATCTCATATCCTTGCCATTATTCGGAAAGATAACCATAGAGGAAAAAAAGATATCCAGGCGTATCTATTTATATTTTTTAGGAACAACATTAATAGGCTTCACTTCTGCGCTTATTTTATCTTCGCTTGTCCCTGGGTTGATAATAAAAAATGGCATGGCGTTGTTTGTGACAATGTTTGTTTTTGATGCTTTAATGTTTATGGTGGGAACGATGGGGTATTTTAGAATAACCTATGTGGTTAAATATTTCTCGGCATTAAAAAATAAGAGAAATAAAATTAAGAAATAGAATATGTGTGGAATTGTAGGATATATTGGTAAAAAGGAAGCAATGCCAATAATTTTAGATGGATTAAAGCGTCTGGAATACCGCGGATATGATTCTGCTGGTGTTGTTGTTTTGGATAAAACAGCATCATTAATAAAGGTTAAGGGAAGAGTTCAAGATTTGTCTGACAAATTATCTAAAGATAAAATTTCTGGGAGTTATGGCATTGGTCATACTCGCTGGGCAACACACGGCGAGCCATCAGAGATAAATGCCCACCCTCATTTTGATTGTAAAAAAGAAATCTTTGTTGTTCATAATGGAATTATTGAAAACTATATTTCTTTAAAAGAGAAATTAATACAGAAAGGGCATAAATTTATATCTGAAACAGATACAGAAGTAATTCCTCATCTAATCGAAGAATTCTTTAAGGGTAATTTAGAAGAAGCAGTAAGATTGGCTTTAAGAGAAATGGTTGGCGCATATGCTATTGCCGTAGTATCTTTGAAAGATCCGGATAAGATTGTCTTTGCCAAGAAATCCAGTCCTTTAATAGTTGGTTTGGGCCAAGATGAGAACTTTATCGCTTCTGATGCCCCAGCTATTATCGGAAATACCAAAAAAGTCATCTATCTTGAAGATAATGAAATGGGAGTAATAACTGCTAATGATTTCAAAGTTATCGATCTTGAGAACAATAAGATAGAAAAAGAGATTTCTACTCTGGAATGGAGCCTAGAAGAAGCAGAAAAAAGGGGCTATCCCCATTTCATGTTCAAGGAAATAATGGAAGAAGCTGAAGCTGTTAGAAACGCCTTGCGGGGCAGGGTAATCCCAGAAGAGGGAGCAGTTAAATTCGGGGGATTGGAGCACATAGAAGGCAAATTAAGAGAGATAGAGAGGATTACAGTAATAGGCATGGGGACCGCCTACCTAGCTGGTCATGTAGGCAAATATATCCTAGAAGAATATACAGAAATGCCCGTAAGTTTAGAAAATGCTTCTGAATTCAGGTATAAAAAATCGGTTATTGAAAGAAACTCGGCAGTTATCGCTGTTTCCCAGTCAGGGGAAACAGCAGACACCCTGTTTGCCGTTAAAGAAGCAAAAAGACAAGGAGCTTTGACTTTAGGAATCATAAATGTTGTTGGTTCCAGTATTGCTAGGACAGTAGATGCCGGGATATATAATCATGCGGGACCAGAGATAGGGGTGGCATCAACAAAAGCATTCATTTCGCAGCTTACTGTTTTTGCCTTGCTGTCTGTGTATCTTGGAAGGCAAAGAGGCATGTCTTCTGTAATGGGTAAAAAGATAATAGAAGAATTGAATGATATTCCTAAAAAGATAGAAAATCTTTTAAAACAAAGCGATCAGATTAAAGAATTAGCGAAGAAATATTACAAACATGAAGATTTCTTCTATCTTGGAAGAAAATACAATTATCCGATTGCATTAGAGGGGGCATTAAAGCTTAAGGAGATTTCATATATCCATGCAGAAGGATATCAGGCAGGGGAAATGAAACATGGCCCGATTGCTATGATTGATGAAAATTTTCCTTGTGTTTGTATTGTTCCCAAAGACAGTGTATACGAAAAGAATTTTTCGGGGATACAAGAGATAAAAGCAAGAAAAGGAAAAGTTGTTGCCATTACAACAGAAGGCAATGATGAATTAAACAATATAGCAGATGATATTATCTTTATCCCAGAAACATTGGAGATGTTAACTCCTTTATTATCTATTATTCCTTTACAGCTTTTTGCCTATCATGTAGCTGTTTTGAGAGGGAATGATGTGGACAAGCCAAGAAACTTGGCTAAGTCAGTTACTGTGGAATAGGAAACTTTTTACAGGATCTAATTACTTCTGTTTTAATTATTTCAGGATTTTCTTTCTTGATTAATAATCTATAAAACCAATCTGCAATAGTTTTCATTTCTTTTTCTTTTGCTCCCCTGGTGGTAATAGCTGGAGTTCCTAATCTTATTCCCGTGGGCTTAAAAGGGGACTCATCTCCAGGAATTGTATTCCTATTAGATAAAATATTTGCTTGTTCTAAAAGGTTTTCTGCAGTTGAAGCATCTATTACATCTCTTAAATTGATTAGCATCAAGTGGTTATCTGTTCCGTCAGTTAAAAGCTTAAATCCTTTCTTTTTTAATTCTTCTGCCAAGGTCTTGGCATTTTTAATAATCTGATTCTGATATTCTTTGAATTCTGGTTTTAACGCTTCATAGAAAGAAACGGCTTTTGCACAAACTATATGATGATGGCCTCCTCCCTGTATTCCAGGGAATACCGCTTTATTTATCTGATTTGATAACTCTTTTTTAAAGAATATCATAGCAGATCTGGGCCCCCTCAATGTCTTATGCGTAGTAGTCATAACAACATCACTATAATCAAAAGGAGAAGGATGCAAACCTACAGAAACCAATCCTGCAATATGGGATATGTCTGCTAGATGAAATGCCCCCACTTCTTT
>JAQTNP010000014.1 GCA_028713795.1 Minisyncoccota bacterium | reverse complement strand
CCATGGAAAGAAGTTCAAGATATTTTAGCTTCTAGTCATAGGGTGATTATTTTTGATTTTCCTGGATTTAGGAAAAGCGATGCTATCCCAAAACCTTGGAATGTTGATGATTTTGTTAATTTCTTTAATTCTTTATTAAAAGAAATTAATATTAACGAACCATTTTATCTTGCTGGACATTCTTTTGGGGGGAGGGTAGTGATAAAATACTCAGTTAAATATCCGGAAAGGATAAAAGAGATGTTTTTGATTGATTCTGCCGGGATAAAGCACAAAAAGACATCAATTCAATTTATCTCTTACATTTTTGCCAAGATTTTTAAGAAATTTTCATGGATCCCAGGATTTAATTTATTCCAAAAGGCATTTTATAAGTTTATCATCAGAAAAACTGACTATCTGTATGCTATTGGAAATAAAAAAGATACCCTAGCCAATGTATTAAAGGAAGATTTAACTTCTTTATTAGAAAAAATTACTGTCAAAACACATATTATTTGGGGAAAAGATGATAAGATAACTCCAGTTAAGGATGCTCACATTATGCATGAGAAGATAAAGGGGTCTGATTTAAAAATAATGCCTTGGGGACATATGCCATATAGAGAAAACCCCAAACTATTAGCCAATACAATTTTAGAAATATTAAAAATTTGAATATGTCATCTATTTTATCAATAATTCTTTTGATTGCTTGGCTGGTTTTAATGGTTAAAAGAATATTATTCTGGACTTATTTGTGGCAATTAAAAGAATATCATTTTAAAAGATTTATTGATCATTTTAGAACAAAGCAAGGAAAGAAAATATTTTTAAGTTTCATATTTTTATCAAAATTAGCCATATTGGCATATTTCTTCATTAATAGACAAACAGCTGTTATCTTTTACTATCCAATACTTTTGATATATCTCTTAGAATTAGCCAAAACAGGACTAGAAATAGCAAAAAGAAGGATCCTAAAACCAGTTATTACTGCCAAGGCTTTATTTATTATTCTTTTATCGTGCGCTTTTATTATATGCTCAGCCATCTTTATTCGTCTTGAGGCAATAGGAACTCTTCTATTAATTGATGTGTTTTCTTTTGTTATTGTAAGCTTTTTTGTGATATGTTTTTGGCCCATTACCAAGATTTTTCAGAAAAGATTAATGATTAAGGCAAAAAAGATAATTGATTCAAAAGATTTAACAGTAATTGCTATTACCGGAAGCTATGGAAAAACAACCACTAAAGAAATCCTTTATGCTATTCTCTCTGAAAAATTTAAGACGCTAAAGACAAAAGAGCATATTAATGCAGAAGTTGGGATAGCTAAAACTATTATAAATGAATTAGATAATCAAGAGATATTCATTGTAGAGACTGGTGCATATGAAAAAGGAAAGATTAATCAGGTATGCCAGATGGTAAAGCCAAGGATGGGAATTTTAACAGGCATTAACCAGCAGCATTTGTCTACTTTTGGAAGCCAAGAAAATATTATTAAGGCAAAATTTGAATTAATACAGTCCTTGCCTTCTGAGGGAATAGGTTTTGTAAATATTGATAACGAATTTATCAGAAAGAAACTTGATGAAGACAATTTTGTGGTTCAGAAATTAGTTTTTGTAGGAAAAGACAAAAAAGAATTGGCTAATATTTGGGCAGAAAATATTATTGCAGAAAGAGAAAAATTTCTCTTCACCCTAAAAGACAAAGAGGGAACTGCTGTTGATTTTGCCATAAACATGCCAGGAAGTCATAATGTTATAAATGCTTTGCTGGCTATTGTAGCCAGCCATCATTTAGGCATTGATTATTCTGAAATAGCCAGGATTTTAGGAAGAACCCAATTTCTGCAAAAAGCCATAGAGGTAAAGAAAGGGAAGAGCGGATTAAGCATTATCGATTCTTCATATTCAGCTAATTCTGATGGCGTAATGAGCGCTTTGGAATATTTATCTTTGTGGCCGAATAAAAGAATTTTAGTTATGCCTTCTTTGATAGAGTTAGGTTCTGCTTCCAAAGATGTGCATTTTATGATAGGGCAAAAGATTGCAGAGATATGCGATTTAGCCATAATTATTAAAGATGATCAGTTCAAGGCAATTCAAGAAGGAGCTGTATCTGCCGGAATGGACGTAAACAGGATTGTAAGCATTTCTAATTTAAAAGAAGTTTACAAAAAGATAATGGAATTTAGTTCAGAAGGCGATGCGGTATTATTAGAGGGTAGAATTCCGGAATCATTTAAGAAGTTAATATTAAATGAGTAATAAAAAACAAAAAGCCATATTTATTTCTCTTTCTCCTAATGTTGAAGAAGATGATTTAAGGTTGGCCGAATCCTTATTCTTTTCTAAAAATAATTGCAGAAAAGAATCCTTGGATATTTTAAAGGATAAAATGAGAGAAATCACAGGAATTCCCAATTGTTTTTTATTTAATAGCGGTAGATCTGCTTTCTATATCATATTAAAGTCATTAAATTATTCTTTGGGCGATGAAATAATTGTTCCGGGATTTACTTGTAATGTTTTAATCAATCCCATCATATCTTTAGGATTAAAACCCGTATATGTTGATATTAATGAAGATACCTTTAATCTTGACTTGAAAGATCTAAGAGAGAAAATTACATCTAATACAAAAGCTATTGTGGTACAGCATACTTTTGGCTTACCAGATAATATTTTAGAAATATCAAAAATATGCAAGGATAATAATATTGATTTGATAGAAGATTGCGCTCATTCTCTTGGAGCAAAATCAATCGGAAGCTTTTCTAAGGCATCATTTTTTAGTTTTGGAAGGGATAAAATAGTGTCTTGCGTATACGGAGGGGTTTTAATGACAAATGATGATGCTTTGGCTGAGAAAATAGCAGAGATGTATGAGAAATTGCCAGAATGTTCTTGGATTTGGGTTAAACAACAGTTATTGCATCCTATTTTAACTGAGAAATTAATAAAGCCATTATATGAATTAAAAGGTTTTGGAAAATATATTTTAATTATTTTACAAAAACTCCATATAATTTCTAAAGCAGTAAGCGATAAAGAAAAAAAAGGGAATTTTGATAAAGAATTTGTCAAAAAGATGTCAATTTCTTTATCTTTGTTATCCTTGAATCAATTGGAGAAGCTAGAAAAACTCAATAATCATAGAAGAAAGATTGCAGAAATATATTATCAGGAATTAGAGGGAATAGCTGGATTGACCCCTGATAATCCTGACAGAGTTTTTATGCGCTTTCCTTTAATTCTAGAAAAGGAGACTGATAATATTTTATCAGTTTTAAGAAAGAAAAAAATATTTCTTGATGATGGCTGGAGAAAAAGAAATATCGTTCCTCAAGATACTGATTATTCCAAGATAGGATATGTGAAAGGAACATGTCCGAAGGCAGAATATGTTGCCAAGCATATCATTAATCTTCCTACCAGCATTAATATTGGCTTGGAAGATGCTAAGAAAATATCATCTGAATTAAAAAAATTAATATGATAACATTTGAAGATTTTGACAAGATTGAATTTAAAACCGCAAAGATCATAGAAGCTAATAGGTTAGAGGGATCAGAAAAATTGATTGTTTTGATTTTAGATTTGGCCGGAGAAAAAAGACAAATTGTTGCGGGCATAGGGAAGACCTACAATCCAGAAGATTTAATAGGAAAAATAATAATTATCGTAGCTAATTTAGAGCCAAAAACATTGATGGGGATAGAAAGCAATGGAATGCTTTTGGCTGCTCATGATTCTGAAGGAAATCCTGTTATTCTAATTCCGGAAAAGGAAGTAGATTCTGGGGGAAGGATAAGCTAGAAATAGGAAAACAATCTTAAAACCAGGTTGTTTTTTATTTGACTACAACTAGTCATATGCTAATATAGGGCTAGAAAGGATGGTGGTACTATGTCCAAATCCATCATATTTCACTTGTTGGGGGTTCATGGTCAGGTTAACTTCTCTGGGATTCTGCAATCCTACGTTGACGCTCGGATAGCCTATCTTCGAAGGTTGCTCGAGCTTCCTCTGGATCGCGGTTCATGGAAACCTGAACAAACACAGGAGATTCACGATCTTGAAGTGGGGCTTGCTGCTTGGGGAGACGGAATATTCCTACATCCAAGCGACATCGAAGCTCTCGATCGTGAGATTGGGACTAGACTTCCGCCTCGTTGCGATACCAATCTCTTCGATCAGAGAGAGGCGTTGGGGAGGTCTTGCCCCCAGTAGACGGATAACGTTCTTTCTCACCAATCCAGAAAAGGGAGGTGATAGAGGCCCGGATTATACCGAGCCTTTACACTTTTCAAATTATTTAAAAAGTATAGAATAGAGTATTGAAAAGGTCGTAGAGATAATATTAATTTTTAAATTAAAACATATGGAAAATAATCAATATCTTTGTGGATTGAATCATAAGCCAATAAAAATAATTATCTGCCTATTATTGATTGTTCTAGTTATATTCTTTGGAGTAAAAGTCGCCAACGAGATAAAGACAGGAAAATACATTGGCAGAGTTGCAGAACAAAAAAATACCATTACTGTTACCGGCGATGGAGAAGTATATGTAAAACCAGATTTAGGATTAATTTCATTTAGCGTTGTAAATGAAGCCAAAACTGTAGAAGTAGCTATGTCAGAGAATACAGCCAAAATGAATAATATCATATCTGCCATTAAGGGTCAGGGAGTAAAAGAGGAAGATATTAAAACAACATATTTTAATATCAATCCCAGATATGAATATCCAAAAGATACTTCCTCATATTACTATTCCGGAAAAAGAGTATTGGTTGGGTATGAAGTTAATCAATCGCTTCAAGTTAAAATCAGGGATTTAACAAAAATTGGAACCTTAATCTCTAAAGCTACTGAAGCTGGAGCTAATGATGTAGGATCATTATCATTTACAGTAGACAATGAAGATGATGCCAAAAAACAAGCCAGAGATCTAGCAATAGAGAAAGCTAGAGCAAAAGCTCAAGAATTAGCTGGCAAATTGGGGGTTTCTCTATTAAAAATAGTAAGCTTTGGTGAAAATGGTTACTATCCTTACTATGATACCTCTAGCTATAAATCAGCTGTTCCAATGGGAGCAGGGGAGGAATCAATTCCTGATATCCAAACAGGACAAAATAGGATAAGTTCTACAGTGAGCATTACCTACGAAATTAACTAGCTATGAAATATACTGATTTAAAGAGAGGCGTGGTTTTCTCTTTTGAAAACAATGTCTGGGTTGTTTTGGAGTCTGCCTTGGTAAAGATGCAAAGCCAGAAACCCACCCTGAAAACGAAGATTAGGAATTTAAAAACAGGAGCTATTGTGATAAAAGCCTTTACTCAGGCCCAGACATTTGATGAAGTAGAAACAGAAACAAAAAAATTGCTTTTTGTGTATGGCCACAGGGGAAAATTTATATTTTCAGAGATAGACGATCCTTCTAAAAGAATGGAATATTCTGAAGAATTCTTGGGGGACATTGTAAGGTGGCTAAAACCCAAATCAGAAGTTGAGGCCTTAACGATTGATGGCGAGATAGCAGAAATCAATGTTCCTATTAAAATGGTATTCAAAGTAACGGAATGCCCGCCCGGATTAAAAGGCAATACCGTGTCTGGAGGAACAAAAGTTGCTACAATAGAGACAGGAGCCCAGGTTACAGTCCCCATGTTTATTGAAGAAGGAGACGAGATACTGGTAAATACCCAAGAAGGAAACTATATCGAGAGAGCCTCTAAAAATTAATATTGTTTGATGGAAATTAAAGAAATTTCCAATAAAGAAGAGTGGGAGGAATTTCTTTTAGGAAGATATCCCAAAACATTTCTCCAGTCATATAGCTGGGGAGATTTTTGCAGTTTAATGGGAGAAAAAATATGGAGGTTCGGTATATATGAGAATCAGAAATTAGTTGGAATATGTTTAGCAAGCTTAGTTAAGGCCAAAAGGGGAGCATTCCTTTTTGTAGAGCACGGCCCGATTACTGATTTAAAAGAAGAAGCAATGGAAATTCTTTTAAATAGATTAAAAGAATTAGCAAAAAAAGAAAAAGTCAGCTTTATCAGATTCTGTCCTATATGGTTAAAAGAAGATGCCCATATTTTTAAGAAATATGGGTTTAAAGATTCTCCAATACATTCAAGGCCTGAAACTGGTTGGATTCTGGATTTAAACAAATCAGAGGATGAGTTGCTGGCCGAGATGAGAAAAACCACTAGGTACTTGATAAGGCAAGCAGAAAAGAATAAGGATATCAAGATATATCAGGATAATACATTAGAAGGAGTAAAGAAATTCTTTGAATTGTATAGAAAAACAGCACAAAGGCAAGATTTCCATATTTTTCCTTTAAAATTCTTAGAAAATGAATTCAATTCTTTCATAAAAGACAATCAGATATGCGTATTCATTGGGGAATATATGGGAAAACCAGAATCTGCTGCCATGATTGTCTATTGGCAGGAATTTGGATTCTATCATCAGGGAGCTTCTTCTGGCTTAAACCAGAAAATTCCTGTCAGCTATCTTTTACAATGGGAAGCAATAAAAGAAGCCAAAAGAAGGGGAGCCGGATATTATAGTTTTTGGGGAATAGCGCCAGAGGACAAGCTAAATCATCCCTGGAAAGGGCTTACCCTGTTTAAAAAAGGATTTGGAGGTCATGTTGAAGAATATATTCCTTCCCAGGACTATGTTATTTCTTCTAAATATTGGCTAAATTATTTAATAGAATCAGCTAGGAAAATTAAAAGAGGTTTTGCATAATGACAAAGTATAGAAAGATTAAAAAGAAAAAATCAATTTTTAAAAATAAACTATTTTGGTTGATTTTAATTTGTTTTGTTTTAATCATTAGTATTTGCTATCTTTTGTTTCTATCTCCCGTGTTTAAGATTAAGGATATTAAGATAACTGGAGATTTAAAATACGAAAATATTAATGAGATAGAAACAAAAGCTTGGCAAATGATTCCTAAAAACATTTTGTTTTTACAGAAAGGAAGCATTGTTGATAATTTATTAAAACAATATATTGTTTTAGATGAAGTTAAGATAAAAAAAGAATTTCCTAATAAGATAGAAATATCTTTAGAAGAAAGAAAACCCGTTGCCAATTTCTGCAATGATAAATGCTGGTATGTTGATGAGGATGGGATTGCATTCAAAGAATTAGGGGATAAAGATGAAGCATACGTTGTCTTAATTTCAGAAAAACCAGAAGAGAATATATTTCCTAATGTAATCTCTAAAGAATTATTAAATTCAATTCTTTTATCAAAAGATGAAATTAAAAAATTAATTGGATTAAATATTTTGGAATGTAATTTTTCTAATTTGAAGATAGAATTAAAAACAGAACAAGAATGGCTGGCCATTTTAGATCCCAAAGGGAATATTAAAAATCAGGTTAGTAGCCTAAATTTAGTTTTTAAGAATAAAATAGGGGAGGAGGATGCATTAAAAATTGACTACATCGATGTGAGGTTAGATAAAATTTTCTATATGATGAAGTAAAAGAGAAGATTGTTTATAACCGCTAGCTCGGTTTTTATGTTTGACGAATTTAAAATAAAATAATAGTATATGTTTGGAGGTGAACCATGCTGAAAGTCTATATCTTGGCTTTCTGTTTCGCGTTCGCGGTGGGTCTAGCTCCAGTCGTTTCTGGAGCTTGGACTGGGATTATGGCAGGATTCGCAGCTTTTGTATTTCCGTTTCTTGCCATAGCTGTCCTAGAGTGGTCCCTAGGGGAGTGTCTAAAGAACAGTCCGTTGGATCGGTATCGGTAGTACATAGGCGCCGAGCTGCCTTAAAGCTCGGGAAAGGAGGTGAGGGTCCTACACGGGCCCTCCTTGTTTTTTTAGCAGTCAAAGGTCTTGACTGCTAAATTTGTATTGATATAATACTGGTATGATATTAAATGAACGCCAAAAGTTAATATTAGATACCATTATTGATGACTATATCGAAATAGGTTCTCCAATAAGCTCATTGCAGCTTTTAGATAGGCATGACTTAGGAGTTTGTTCGGCAACGATTAGAAATGATATGATATTTCTGACAGAAGAAGGGTTTTTAAGAAAATCATATAGTTCATCTGGAAGGGTTCCGACAAGCAAGGGTTACAGGAATTTCATTCAGTCATTAAAAGAAAAAAAAGAGAAGAAGAATCAAAATCAATACTTTAAAGGAATTGATTTTGAAGGGATGGGGGATTTGTATCTTTTTTCTAATGAATTATTGAATGAACTTTCTAATCTGTCATCTGGCTTACTTTTCAACTACGTTTTAGATAAGGGAATATTATGGGAAAGCGGATGGGAAAATGTAATTTTGCAGCCAGAGATGGAGAATAGGAAAACAAGAGACGAATTTCTTAAATTAGTTGATTCAACTAAAGAAAAAATCAAAGAATTTGCAAAGCAGAGATCAGAAAATAGGATAGAAGTATTTGTAGGAAAAGAAAACCCAATAATTAAAAGCGATGAGTTCAGCATGATAACTTGCAAAACTAATTTTCCCAATACAGAAAAAGGGTGCGTATTCGTTCTTTTGGGCCCCAAAAGAATGCCTTACAGGGAGAATATAGATTTGTTTGAAGACGTATTAAAATTTCTACAAAACATATGAGCAATAAAAAAGAAATATCCGAACTGGATAAATTAAAAAAGGAATTAGAAGAGGTTATTAAAGAAAAAGACCAGTATTTGGCAGGATGGCAGAGAGCTAGAGCAGATCATTTAAACTATATTAAAGACGAGCAAGAAAGATTGAAGCTACTTATAGAATACGCTAATCAGGGATTAATAATGGAACTCTTACCGATCCTGGACAGCTTTGAGAAAGCGGAAATGGCTATTCCTCAAGGATATGCAGACAACCAAATAATTAAGGGATTTCTGCAGATTGCAGAGCAGATAAAAGGGATATTAAAGAATCAAGGATTGGAAGAATTAGAAATTGGTCAAAGCTTTGATCCTGCAACCCAAGAAATAGTAAGCCTTGAGCCAAATCCTGAGCTGGAAAACGATACAATAATAGAGATATCATTAAAAGGATATGCATTCAAAGGAAAGGTAATCAGGCCAGCTAAAGTAAAGATAGTTAAAAATTAATTCATTAAAAACATATGGCAAAAATATTAGGAATAGATTTAGGAACTACAAACTCAGCCATGGCCATGGTAATAGACGGCCAAGGCCAGATAATTGAAAACAGGGAAGGAGCAAGAACTACTCCGTCTGTTGTGGCTCTGGCTAAGAATAATGAGATATTGGTAGGAATAACTGCTAAAAGACAACAGATCACTAATCCTCACAATACAATCTTTTCTGCCAAGAGATTAGTCGGCAGAAGATATACTGATCCTACAGTGCAAAGAGATATTAAATTAATGCCCTTTGAGATCAGAGAAGGAAGCGATGGTTCTGTTGAGGTAAAAATGGGAGAGAAATGGTATAAGCCATTTGAAATCCAGGCAATGATTTTGCAGAAATTAAAACAAGATGCAGAAACCAAGCTTGGCTTTGAGATAAAAGAAGCCATTATTACTTGCCCTGCATATTTTGATGATGATCAGAGAAAGGCTACAAAACTTGCAGGAGAAATTGCAGGCTTTGATGTGAAAAGAGTTATCAATGAACCTACGGCTGCTGCCTTGGCTTATGGCTTAACCAAAAAAGAGAATCAGACTATTGTGGTGTATGATTTTGGAGGAGGCACATTTGATATTTCCATCCTTGAAATCGGAGATGATGTTGTAGAGGTTAAGGCCACTAATGGGGATACTCATTTAGGAGGAGATGATTTTGACCAGAGAATTATTGATTGGCTGGTAGATCAGTTTAAAAAAGACAATGGAATTGATTTGACCAAAGATCCATTAGCCTTGCAGAGATTAAAAGAGGCTGGGGAGAAAGCAAAGATAGAGCTATCTACTACTTTGGAAACAGAAATCAATTTGCCATTCATTACTTCTAATGCATCCGGGCCAAAGCATTTATTTTACAAGATAAATAGGTCTCAATTAGAAGATATGGTAAAAGATTACATTGACAGATCTATTGAATTGGTAAAACAAACATTGCAGGATGCAAAATTACAAGCATCAGATATTGATGATATCATTTTAGTCGGAGGGCAGACAAGGATGCCAAAAATGCAGGAAGAAGTAAGGAATCTGTTTAATAAAGAAGCAAGAAAAGATGTAAATCCTGATGAAGTAGTCGCTATTGGAGCATCTGTGCAGGGAGGAATATTGCAGGGAGAAGTAAGGGATGTCTTATTGCTCGATGTAACCCCTTTGTCTTTAGGAATTGAGACTCTTGGGGGAGTAAATACAATTCTTATCACTAAAAATACCACAGTTCCTACTTCAAAGAACCAGGTATTCTCTACTGCTGCTGATAGTCAGACATCTGTAGAGATTCATGTATTGCAGGGAGAAAGGCCAATGGCTGCTGATAATAAGTCATTGGGAAGATTCATTCTTGATGGAATACCGCCAGCCCCAAGAGGAATTCCTCAAGTTGAGGTGTCCTTTGACATTGATGCTAATGGTATTTTAAATGTAACTGCCAAGGATAAGGCAACGGCTAAAACACAATCAATCAGAATTGAAGGATCTTGCGGAGTTTCTAAGGAAGAAGTAGAGAAAATGAAACAAGCAGCTCAGATGAATGCCTCAGAAGACCAGAAGAAAAAGGATTTAATTGAGGCAAGGAATAATGCCGATGCATTAATATATTCTGCCCAAAAAACCTTGAATGATTTTAAGGATAAAGTAGGGGAGAATGATAAAAAAGAAATAGAAGCAAAGATAGATGAATTGAAGAAGGCCAAAGATGGTGATAATATGGAGACCATAAAGCAGGTGTCTGATTCTTTGATGTCTGTTTTGCAAAAGATCGGTTCCCAGCTATATTCTCAACAGCAGCAGAACCCTGAACCTAAAAAAGACGATCAGGGAAATGTTTCCGACGCTGATTTTAAAGAAAAACAATAATGGATTACTACAAGATTCTAGAAGTTTCTTCTTCTGCCACAGAAGAAGAGATTAAAAAGGCCTATCGTAAACTGGCTCATAAATATCATCCTGATAGGGGAGGAGATGATAAAAAATTCAAAGAGATCAATGAAGCTTATCAGATATTGTCTAACAAGGAGAAAAGAGCCCAATACGATAAATACGGCAGAGTGTTTGATGGAAATCAAAATCAGGGGTTTGATGGTTTTGATTTTGGATTCTGGAAAGACAATTTCAATCAGCAAGGATTTAATTTTGATGGGAATATAGAAGATTTGTTTTCCAGCATGTTTGGATTTGGAGGAAAAAATGAAAAATCTCAAGATTTAAAGAAAGGTAATGATTTAGAGATAGAAATCCAAATGGAATTAAAAGATGTTTTGAGGGAGCAAATTAAAAAGATTAACATTGAGAAGTTTGTAGAATGTCAAAGATGCAAAGGAAGCGGAGCAGAAGAGGGAAGCAAGATTAATGAATGCGCTACCTGCAGAGGCGTAGGAAGAATTCAGGAAGTAAAAAGAACAATATTGGGATCAATTAGCCATTATACAACATGTCCTAATTGCAAAGGTGAAGGATAAATTCCTGAAAAACCTTGCAATGTATGCAAGGGAGAAGGGAGAGTAAGGAAATCTGAGAATATTGAAATCAGAATACTTGCGGGAGTAGATACGGATCAGGTCATCAAATACAAGGGAATGGGAGATGCCGGAAGAAAAAATGGAAAATCAGGAGATTTATATGTAAGGATATTTGTAAAACCTCACCCCGAACTTATCAGAAGGGGGGATGATATATATACATCATCTGATATTTCCATATCTGAAGCTGCATTGGGAGGCGATATTAATATAAAGACGCTGGATAAAGAAATATTGCTTAGAATTCCTTCTGGAACGGAATCAGGAAAAACCTTCAGGATTGCCAAACATGGCATTCCAAAGTTTGGTAGTCTTGGCAAAGGTGATTTTTATGTTAGAATACAAGTTAGGATACCTAGAAATTTGACAAGAAAACAGAAAGAGTTATTAAATGAATTAAAGAAAGAAGGGATTTAACATTCTTTCTTTTTTGCCCCCATAGCTCAATTGGTAGAGCAATTCCCTTTTAAGGAAGAGGTTCTGCGTTCGAGTCGCAGTGGGGGCACCAACTAGGGCGCGTTCGAGAGATGGATTAGGGTAGCCCACTAGGGCAACTGGGAAGCGTCAAAAATCTGTCCATATTATTAAGCAATTATTTTTAGTGTTAAAATTAGATAATAATCATTTAAAGGTCGAAATATATGCGAATAGATAATTAACGAAAATAACATAAAAATTCAAATGAGTAAAAAAATATCTATCATTCTTATAATAGCTTTGCTGGTTATTATATGTGTCGTGGTGCTACTTTATTTGTTGTTACCTCATAACCCTAACGTTAAAGATGATCGAGCTATATCAGGTGTAGCTCCTTATGCTACTATTGTCGCAGAGGTAGAAATTGTTTCTTTAACCAGAGGAGAGTTGTGTGAAGATAACACATGCAATAACCCAACAAGCGATTCAGGAATCATCAAGATAAATAAAATTGTGTCTGTTGCTGAAAATGTTGGGAATGTATCGCTCGAGAAAATAAAAGAGAATAGCGAGATGAACGTAACATTTAAATACAGCTCAAGGTTGGCAAAAATAAAATATGTTTGGCCGTTATTAGTTTCAGAAGAAGAGACCCTACTAGGAAATCCGCTAGAAGAAAAAATAGCGCCATTATCTGACGGAAGCGATGTTTCAACTTTATTATATCCATATTTAGATGGAAATTATGTAGTCTATAAAGAGCTCGTATCTGGACCGAAATATGAAATAACTCTTCCTGGCTTAGAAATTGGTTCTAAAATTAGAGCACAGATCTTAATTGTAAATCCAGAAGCTAATCCATATCTTACGATTGGCGAATACCAACTCATCTAAGATTATTATTTAAAACTTAAAACGGTTGTTGCTAAGGCCGTTCTAAGTTAGAATATTCACCTTTTGATTTGTCTCATTTTCAATAAATCATAGCTAGACTGAATGGGGTCATTTCTACCGTCAAACTATCCCCCAAGGATGCTTTACTGGTCTCATTATCCTTGGTACCAGACTGATATGGGGCACAAGTCAAGTGAGCCAAAGAGAGTTTACTTATAGCCTATCTATGTTTATCTGGGGAATAGAATATCAAAGTCAAGCACTTCTAAAGGGGAGTGTTTTTTGATAGGATGGAAATAGATAATTAATTATTAAGAAAATGAAAAAAGTAATTTTATCAGGAATTATTGCTGGGTTGCTAATGTTAATCGTCGAATTTGGAATTACTGGTCTGTTTGGACTATTTCCTCAAGTTAATGCTGATTATCATAACCCCAGCATTATTAGTGCTGTCTCCGGTTCATCAATATTAACCTTAGTTGTTTTTCTATATCCATTTATTTTAGGAATTATTTTTTCTTGGCTTTGGGGAAAAAGTAAGAGTTTATTCGAAGGAGCCTGGATCAGAAGAGGATTATATTTCGGCATCGTTATAGGATTTCTTACGCTTTTTATTTTTACAATCCCAGCAGCAATAGTAAGCTCGTTTTCCTTATTAACAATAGTATCTCTTATAGTCAGCGCTTTATTTAAGTCCATGGTAGCTGGTATGACATTTTCTAGAATGAACAAGTGATTCATTGTGAAGTATATAAGGTTTTGTTAACGGGGCGGATGGCCTAGGAAAAGTTACCCGTTGTTTCACTTTCTAATTTTAATTTCATCCATTTGTCTAATTCCTCCACTAACCCGTTCCAACCAAGTCCCATATGGTGCACCAACTAGGGCGCGTTCGAGTGACGGAGAAGGGTAGCCCATCAGGGCGATTGAAAGGGGTAGTAAACAAAGAAAAGTTTTAAATAACAAGAGCTATTGTTACGTTTTTTATTTATTGTGGTTGATTATGATTATCGTGGTATTTTTTGAATTGTACTAAAGAGAAAGGCTCCTCGCAGACGTGTTCTGCTTGGAGCCTTACTGTTTCGCGAATTTCGTTCGCGGTTACCCAACCGACAGGAGTGCTGGGTTGAGCACACCTCCACTCTCGTTGGCCTTCTCGCCCTCGTGCCCGATTTGGGTCTTGAGGTTGTGCCAACGACGGAGTTCCTCGCCGTGAATCCATACCTGCGAGAGGATGGATACGGCGCATCCGTACATGAAGCCGGTGATGCCTTCGTTATCCGCCAAAGAGGAAGCCTCCTGGGCGCATGCTTCGAGAGTGTCCCCGTTGGCCATACGGCCTTCCATGAGACGAGCCCACCGCTCGGCGAAACTGATAACTCCGCCACCATAGCCGTCAGTGTTGGCGGCGACCGTCTTCTCCCATCCTTCCTTGTCGCGGAGAGTCATCTTCTCGGGAGCCGCCGCGAGTGCGTCCCTGAGTATCAAGTCGTGGCGACGCTGGGCTTCTAAGGTTTCGCGTTGCCGCTTCTTGTATTCCGGGGAGTTGATGTACTCCTCGTGGCGTCGTTTCGACTCGGTCTGATAGAACATCACGATCGCATCGGCGTTGTCGCCAGACTTGGCCGTGAGTGCGATGTCGTTGAACTTCGCCTTCACGGTTTTCCTCGTCTTCTTTGCCAGAGCAATCATGCGCTCGGCAGTTTCGGTGATGTTTTCACCGGCCATCGGTGTGTAGGTTTTCATAACTGAGCCTCCTTCGGTTTTTGGGTTTGAGAATGTGCTACTCGCGGAATCCTTACTATATTAATTATATCACTATTTATCAATTATGTCAAAGAGGGCGTGAATTAGGCACACACTTAACGGTTTTTTGCGATATTCCAATATAAAATGAGACACTTCAAAATATCTCCTTTTTCTGTGTCTCATTTGTCTCATTTTGATATATAATATAGGAGACTGAGAGGGGTCGTTTTCTTAATGAGAATATTCCCCAAGGATGCTTTATCGGTCTCACTATCCTTGGTGCCAGACTGATATGGGGCACCAACTAGAGCGTGTTCGAGTGACTGAGTAGGTTGACCCTCTAGGGCGACTGGGGGGGGTGGAAACAATATCCAAATCGACGATTCTTTGATAGAATAAAAAAATTAATAAAATATATGAATGACAAGATACGTATTCTTATTATTACTTTACTAGTAATCATTATTACAGGTCTTTTGGTATGGATATTCTGGCCCAAACAGGAAAGTGTCAATAACAGCAAAAATATTGTATGCCCCCAAGATGCCAAACTATGTCCAGATGGCTCATATGTAAGCCGTACAGGACCTAATTGTGAATTTGTAGAATGCCCGATTAGTTCGAGTAGCGACACTGATAATATGACAGAGAATACTTTTAGTAAAATTTTGATTACTAGGAAAATTTATTCCTTTAATGAAACTGCAAAAGTTTATGAGGAGGTTGATCCAGCTACTCAATTTTTGAAAGCAGAGGAAACAGAGGATTTCTTATCGGGTCCAATAACCATTAGGACAAATAATGATATTATTTTTACCCCGGAAATGTTAAAAAATGCGACCTATACTTATGAAACTTTAGGAGGTGGGACTGTCGGTAGCAAAATAGTAAGGACAAGATTTGAAAATGGTATCTGTAATATATGTGATGAATCTGCATATGTTGAAATTGTAGATTGGCAAAACTATATGATCTTTGGAAATTTAAACAATGATGGTCAACAAGATGCTGTTTTAGTAATAAACACAGGATTCCAGAAATCAGGAGGCAACTTAAGTTATATAGAGTTAGCGGTTATGCTTAATGTTAATGGAGTGCCTACTCATATCTATACAGAACCATTGGGACAATCAAATATAAATTCTCTTAAGATTGAGGAGGGAAAGATTATTGTTGAATATGATACTTGGATGGAAGGGCAAGGCAAGAAAATTATCAGTCTAAAATTACTATAAATGATATAGGCGATTAAGAGGGATCAGTTATATAATATAGAACCCTCTGCAAATCTTGGTATTTTCTCTACCAGAGCGATATGGGGTAACAACTAGGGCACGTTCTAGAGATGGAGAAGGGGAACCCACTATAGGGCGGATGAGTGGGACTAGAAGAATATTCTACTTTCTAGTAGAATAAAGAAATCAATAAATATTATGAATAAAAAACTCTTTTTTGGAATATTAACACCTCTTTTAATAATAGTGATAGGTATTTTAATATGGCAGTTTTGTTTCGATCGAGGCAATATTATTTTTAAAAACGACAATACCGTTATAGAAAACAATCTTCCTATCATTAATCCAATTATACCAGAAACTGATTTGGCTACTTCTGATTGGTATGAATATAATATACCGCCAAATTATTATGTTCATAATGGTATAGTGAAAACATTATTGCCGGCGTGGATAAAAGATATATATTTTATAGGTTCTAATTCAAACATAAGCACTTGGACAATATTTTTCTATAATTCTTCAGATAATAAAATTCAAAAGGCATACATATCTACCGGGACTGGAGCAGTAGCTTTTGTTAGAGAAAATATTCAATATGAAAACGAAATAGAAGTTGGTAGTAGATCTATTTATATAATTTCTCAAGATAAACAGATCAAGAAAATATTTGAGGTTACCAAAAGTAATACAGATTTTAATCTAGATAGTTATGGAGATATTTCTTTTTCACCCAATGGAAACTTTATATCTTTGGTCCAATATGGCTATGAATGGAGTACCCCATTGATACTAGATATTAATACGGGGGTGAATATAATTGCTGAGAAAAATATTAACGCTGGTCCTAGT
>JAQTNP010000013.1 GCA_028713795.1 Minisyncoccota bacterium | reverse complement strand
AAATATATTTTTTCCAGCTTAACAATTCTTCTTGGCTGAAAATATCTTCCAAGGAAAGCATTAAAATATCATGTTCAATTTTTCCAAATTTATCCAATGGCTTTCCTGCAACTCTCTGAGTCGGAGAATCAGGGGTAATTAAGTCAGGATACTGCTGTTCAAGCAAAAAAAGCTCATGCTTTAAAGAATCTAAAACCTCCGCAGGCATTTCTTCTTTATCTAAGACATGAACCTGATATCTATTGCGGTTTATCGTCTTTTTCAATTTTTCTATCCTTTCTTGGGCTTCTTTTTTTGTCATTGATTAGCGGTTAATCCGTATGCCTCTCCTAGTATCGCTTGATTCATATTTTCCTATTGATTCTATGCAATAGTATGTAGCAGAGCAAGTAGGGTCAGTAGTAGAGGTATTAACGGTTGTATAGTAGCTGGCTACAATATTAAGGTCTTCATCAAAAAAGTCTGCAGAAAATCCAGGGTCTGGATTGTTGTTTCTTTTTTCCCATAGCGTTCTTTCTATCCCAGTATCTGCAGCATAAAAGGCAATTACCGAATCTCCCGCTTCCTTTATATTACTTAGTTGGACAACAATGACACTACTAATGCCAACAACTATTGCCATCATTATGGCTAGAATATCTAAGGCAAAATATATTGAAGCGCCTTTTTGATTGTTAATATTTTTAAACATATTTATTGATTACTGACCGCGGACACAACGTACAGAATATAAACTTGTTTTATAATCATCAGTTACGTTTCCACTATAAGGATAATAAAATTTGACACAAACAGCTTTGGAGCTACTTCTCTCTGTAGATGACCAGTAAGTTGCTTCATTAGGATCGTCCGGATCCCATGGTATCACACAGTCACCATATTCTCCTTCGCAAAATTCTTGCCAGAATTGGTACAAAACACAATTCGAATCTTCCGTGTGGCTTATGCATGAAGGAAGTTCCCAATCAGAATAACCAGCATAAACTAAATTGTCGCAAGTATTACAGGCGGGCCGAGATGCTACTCCGATACAAGAATCTGTTGGTTCATCAATGCCACCTCCCCAGACATAGCGACCCAACCAAACAGTCCACAATCTATTGTTATTATCGCAATAAACAATATCACCATTTAATGTTCCGCTTGTATCAGGACCAATTCCTATTGGGCAGCCAGTTTCGGTTATAGGATCTGACTCAGGAGGTTTGCTTGGACCATAATCAGCGTCTAAATTTCTCTGGGAAACGCTAGTTTGTAGCTTGATTGGCGGGGCTTTTCCTGCAGATGCTTCCGCATATATTGTTACCAATGGCTGCAAATTATCATCAGGTACATTTCCAGATACTACAAATTTAAGTTTTGTGATCTTTATCCCCTCTGATGTTATATCAATCGGCTGATCAGTACCTTTTGTGAATTTAATCTGCTCGTTCTCAAGATGGAATTTCTGGCATTGACTTGATTCAAAAACGTTTTTGAATATTATTCCAGTTCCCCCTGGGTATAGCCCATAGCTTGTATTAGCTACCGGCCAGCAACTCTCTTCTCTATCTTTTACAGCCATTCTTAAATTCCTGCTCATAAATTCCAGGGCGTAATTTAATTCTCCGATTATCTTTTTAGCGGATAGAATATTATCCTGCAGCTTTATCGAAGAAACAAAAACCCCAATAATCGTAACAACAATTATCGAGAATATCCCGGCAGAAACTAACAATTCAATCAATGTAAATCCTTTATTTTTCATATTTACCACCATTTATAAAATTTCTCCCAGACATTAAACTGCCTTAATTTATCCCCATCTTGCCAATAGACAATAGAGGTAACGCTTAAAACCTCTGTTTCTGTCGGCTCTATTGTTACTTTCCTTTGAAATTTTGTAGTTATCCCAGATCCATAGTTATATAATCCATCTCCGACTTTTAAATATCGTAAATTCTCCTGACAAAGTTCTGGATTCTGATTATTGATATATTCAACTTCATAGCAAAGATTCTGCAATCCTTCATTCCATTCCACCCCAGGAGTTATTAGTCCTTCCAAAATATTCGTGTCCTTGATATTCCTAATTATCTCTATTCCTTCTTGGGCAAGATAGGCGGCAGTTAATCTGGAATATGAATAATTGGCTATCAATGATGATTTCTGAATAGCAATATATGCCCCTAAAATTCCTACGCTTAGGATAAAGATTGAGATTAGTAATTCTAGAAGGGTAAACCCTTGTTTATTGGACATATATTAATCCTGCAGAATTAAAATGTATTGTTTTTTCCTGATCTTGTCGGCCGGGAATGCCAATCACTATATTGGCATTATCAAAAGTAGTCCCTGTTTCATCCTTGATAACTGCTCTAGGAAAAGGAAACTTATACACAATAGTAAGTTCTGAAACTCCTATCTCTCCTCCGATATCAATAACATTAATATCTTTAATTTTTAATCTATCATTTAAGTATGTTGTTTCTATCCTTTCCCTGAAACCGCCCGCTATTCCGCATGGTAAAGTATTGGAATCAAATAATTCATTGCCATCGCAGTCAGCAAAGGTAATGTATTGATTATCATTGCTTATTGTCAAAAACATTCCATATCCCCCTGAGGGCAGTTTTTCATGCCAGTATTGCGAGCCTATTGCTCTTTCTCTCATATTTTCTGTTTTTGAAGCAATAATTCCTACTTCATCTCTCAAAACCAATGTGTCCTTTTTTGCGTTGTATCCCCAAAAAGAAATTGAGGTTAAAATAGCGATAACCGTAATGGAAATTAGTAGTTCTAATAATGTAAATCCCTGGTTTTTCATCTAATTAATTTCAAATACCAATTTAATATTGGTGTTCCAAAAAAAGAAGTGATTATTGTTCCTGCTATTAAAAACGGGGCAAAGGGAACCTCGCTTTTCATCTTCTTTTTGGAAATAATAACCAGTCCTATCCCCATTATACCACCTATTAAATAGCTTAAAAACAGCCCCAAAAGAATATTGGGCCAGCCCAGTATCAGTCCTAGAAGTATAGCTAATTTCACATCTCCAAAACCTATCCATTTCCCTTTGGATAAAAGGTAGATTATAAGGAAAAAGATAAAGGGAACAGCAATAGATAAAAGATAGTATAGGGAAAGCAATGATTTATAAATGAACAATCCTTCAATAATTCTATATAGGGCGGCAACAATTATTGCTGGAACCAATACATTATCAGGGATTATCAAATGTTTTAAATCATAGACAAAGATGATTATAAGAAAACTGAATATTATTAATAGAAATATCATCAACGAAGGATTATTCCAGAAAAGAATTAAAACCAATAAAAATATAAATCCTGTAGCCAATTCAACCAAAGGATATTGCCAAGATATTTTCTTTTGGCAATATCTGCATTTGCCTTTTAATACAAGAAAGCTGAATAAAGGAATCAGATCAAAAAAATTCAATTGGTGCTTGCATTTAGGGCAGATTGATCTCCCCTTAAGAAAACTCTTTTTGATAGATACCCTCCAGATTATGCAATTCAAAAATGACCCAACTATCAATCCAAAAAGAAAGATTGCAATTTTAAAGAATATAATAATGTTTAACATAATGATAAGCACAAACTCTCCGCATTGTTATATGCGGAGAGTCCTGCTTTTCATGTAATTATGGAAGGCATATTGAGTCTGCATCTTCACAGACTTGACTGTCTGAGCTTCCAAAATGACTTTCATCGTCTATGCAAAAGTATTGATCATTAAATAGTTTTACTACCAAACAGTAACTGTTTTGGGATGAACAGCAGTGGTGTATTCCTCCCCCAGACTCTTCTATATCATCTTCAAGAGTATTTAGGTCGCTATTCCTAGCGTTAAGATGAGCTGAGGGCGGATTATCGCATAAGTTCAGATATCCCGTCCCCTCATTCATATATATTGATTCTGCAGCATTCCTTACTTGAGAAACCGCGCTAAGAATTCTGGTATTTCTTGATCTTATCACTACTGATTTCTGGGCAACCACTACGGCAGCTACCAGAATTGCCAAAACAGCGACAATTATCATTATCTCAATCAAAGTAAAACCATTTCTTTTGGCAGAAGATGAAATCATTTTTAATTCACCGACTAATCGCTTTCACAAGTAAAATCGGTAGTTCCTGTGCAATCACTAGTTGTCGAATACTCTTTTGCAACTCCAGCGCTATCTACACAGAATGTCTTTGTAGCATCCGTATTAAGAGTTGCGTAAACACAATAGGCAGATGCTGATGCATAGCAAGTGACCGATCCTCCATTATCAGTAATATCCTGAGCTAATGTTGCTAAATCAGTTGATGTCCCTAAGGCTGTACCATTACAAACAGTTTCGTAAGAATTATTATCAATATATAACAACTGAGCTATATCTCTAACTTGAGTAATAGCAGATTTTATTCTCGTATCTTTCGCCTTTCCTGGAGCCTGTCTAACTGACACCAAGACAATACCAGCTAAAATGCCAATAACTGCAATAACTACCAATAATTCAATTAAGGTGAAACCCTTTCTTGTTTTCATAGATAAATTATATGTTAATTTTATTCTCGACCTTTTTCTATATACATTCATTTTATTTTAAAAATTTCTTCTGGTCAATTTTGTTATCAACTCCTATATCGCAAATGACCCAATATTCTTGTAAATAGGCAGGAATACTGAAAGCATTAAAATAACTATCAGCCCTCCCAAAACAAGAATTAATATTGGCTCGATAATACTTACTAAACCATCAATAGAGTTATTTATCTCCATCTGATAGAACTCTGATATCTTTAATAATGATTCATCCAGCCTTCCGGTTTTTTCTCCAACCTTGGCCATCTGGGCAACAACAGAAGGAACGCTCTTTGGATATTGTTCTAAAACAGAGCTGATGGGCTCTCCTCTTCTTACTCCATCTCTTGTATGAAGAACTATATCTTTATACACCTTATTAGTAATAACTCCTGCTACAACTTCTAATGCTTGGGTTATGGGCAATCCAGCATATATTAAGGTTGAGAGGTTTTCGCTGAATCTAACCAGATTTATCTTCTTGACTATATTCCCGATGACAGGAATATTCAGAGACGCCCTATCCCAGACAACCTTTCCTTCTGATGTTTTTAAATATCTCCATGTCCCTACAACAAGAAATATAATAACAATCATTCCCAGCCACCACCAATCTTTTAATGTCTGCCCCAGATTAAGAATGCTGCTGGTAATCTTTGGCAGCTGCACATTGAGATCTTTTACTGATTGGGAGAAACTGGGCAGAACAAAGAAAAGCATTGCTAAGCCGATTAAAAGAAAGGCAATAAATATTACGGCCGGATAAGTCATTCCTCCTTTAATTTTTAAAATTAATTTGTATTCTTTTTCTAGATTATCAGCCAGATATTTCAAGCTTTCTGATAATTTCCCAGAAGCTTCTCCTGATTTAATCATATTGATGTAAAAAGAAGAGAATATTCTGGGAAATTTAGATAAAGCATCTGAAAAATATATTCCTCCTTCTACTTCATCGGCAACCTTCAATACTATTTCCCTGAAGATTTCCTTGTCTGTCTGCATAGCAATAGATCTCAATCCTTCAACTAGGCTCACCCCGGACTTAACCATTAAAGAAAGCTGCCTGGTAAAATTAACCAGCTCTTTTCTTTTGGATCCCCCAAAGAATGCCAATTCTTTAGTATAGAAAGGTTTTTTCTCTTCTAAAAACAGAGATGTAATATATATTCCTTGCTCCTGCAATATGGCAACCGCCCTCTGTCTTGAAGAAGCTTCTATGGTCCCTACCTGGACCAAACCTTCTCTTGTCCTGGCCTGGTATTTGAACTTCATCTCTTTAATAGTTCTTTTAATTCTGAAATGTTTGGAGAGAAATTATATGCATCTTCAATCTTTACTTTGTTGTTTTTAACTAGATGGGCAATTGACTGGTTTAAAGTAATCATCCCGTCTTCTATTGAAGTAGAGATAATTAGAGGAATTTCATGAATTTTGTTTTCCCTTATCAAATTGGAAACTGCCGGGCTGTTAAGCATTATCTCGCAAGCTGGGATCATTCCTCCTTCGGCTCCTGGAATCAATCTCTGAGAAACAACAGCCAAAAGCGATCCGGACAATTGCGCCCTTATCTGCATTTGCTGCGATCCTTCAAAACTGTCCACAATCCTGTGAATTGTCTGACTGGCCGAATTAGTATGCAGAGTAGCAAATACTAAATGTCCTGTTTCTGCTGCAGTAATGGCAGTGGCAATTGTTTCTGCATCTCTCATTTCCCCTACCATTATCACATCAGGATCTTGTCTGAATGTGGACCTTAAGGCATTTTCAAAAGATTTAGTATCAATATCAACTTCTCTCTGATCAATGATAGCTAAATCATTTTCAAAAATATATTCTATTGGATCTTCTATAGTGATGACATGATCTGTTCTTGTGTGATTTACCTCATCTATAACTGCAGCTAGAGTAGTTGATTTTCCGTGACTAGAAGGGCCAGTTACCAAGACAAATCCCTGGGTGGCTCTTGCAAAAAGATGGAATATCGGAGGAAGATTCAATTCCTCTATGGTCCTGATTTTTGTAGATACAAATCTCAAAGCGCAGCTTATCGTCCCCCTCTGATAATATGCATTTCCCCTAAATCTTCCCTTTCCGTTTATCTCATATGAAAAATCGAGTTCTTTTTGCTGCAAAAGCTTTTGATAGTTTTCTTTAGACAGCATTATCTCAACCAAAGATCTGACTTCTTCAGGCAGCAAAGGATCTTGCTTATCTATCGGCTTTAACTGGCCATCTATTCTTAATATCGGCCTCCTGTTGGGAGTAAAATGAATATCAGAAGCTTTATTAATGATAGCTAAGCTTAAAAGATCATTTAGGGTTTTTTGGTAATTACTCATATGAATAGTTTTTCAATTTCCGCCACTACGTCACTTGGAGTAAAATTGGCTTTAATCAAATATTTTTCTGCTCCAAGGTTAAAACCTTTTTCTACTTCTTCTTTTTGCCCTAGGTTTGATAGAACAATAACTTTGATTTTATTGTCCTTTTCTTTTATCCCTTTTAAAATCTCCCAGCCGTCTACTTTGGGAAGAACTATGTCTAAAAGAACAGCATCGGGATTTTCCAATCCTACTGCTTCTAGTGCTTTTTCTCCGTCATTTACAATGGCAACAGTAAAACCAGCTGTCTCAAGTTTTGTTCTATAAATATCTATCAATAGCGGATCGTCTTCTATTAAAAGTATTTTTTTCATATATTTATTCTATTTCAGTTTGTGTTTCTGTAACCCTTATCACTTCTTCTACGCTGGTAAGACCTTCCAGCGCTTTAATTATCCCATCCTGTCTCATTGTTATCATGCCTTGTTTTTCAGCTTCTTCAGCCAGTTTCTTTTCATCTGGCTGGGCCAATATGATATCACTGACTTCTTTGGTAACCTTTAAAACTTCAAATATTCCCATCCTTCCCGAATATCCCGTCCTGCCACAAAGATTGCATCCAGGAGAATGCCAGATTGTAAAGTCATTATTTAAATTATATTTCTTTTTTACCTCTGATGGTAGCCCTACAATCTCTTGTAATATCATTTCTTTAGTTTTATCATCAGGCACTATCTTTGTCTTGCAGGATTGGCATGATCTTCTAACTAACCTCTGGGCCAAAGCAACCCTCAAGGTTGCTGGGACCAGAAAGGGTTTTACTCCCAAATCTATCAACCTAGGAATAACTCCCACTGCATTATTAGTATGTAAAGTTGAAATTACAATATGACCGGTCAGCGCTGCATGTATTGCTAAATCTGCTGTTTCGCTATCTCTGATTTCTCCAACCATGATTACATTGGGATCCTGGCGCAAAATATTCCTCAAACCATTAGCAAATGTATATCCAATTTCTGGCTTAACCTGGGATTGGTTAACTCCTTCGATATAGTACTCAATAGGGTCTTCAAGTGTGACAATATTAGTTCCTTCCTTATTTAATGATTCCAGAAGAATGTATAGGGTGGTAGTTTTTCCGCATCCGGTAGGACCAGTTGCTAAAATCATGCCATATGGCATTTTAGAGGCCTCTTTTATCGCTTCCAAAGCGCTTCCTCCCAAACCAAGGCTTTCAAAGCTGTCCATTCTCTGGGTAGAATTCAATACCCTCATTTCTATCTTTTCTCCCAGCATTGTTGGAAAACTGGAAACCCTGAAATCAATTCCCTGGCCATCCATTTCAATTGAGAATCTTCCATCTTGGGGAATTCTTGTTTCGTCTATCTTCAAATTAGAAAGTATCTTTATCCTTGCTATCACTGCTGCATGGATTTTTTTAGGAAGATACAAACTTGAATGCAAGGATCCATCTAATCTGAATCTTACCCTTGTCTTATCCTTTAACGGCTCAATATGGATATCAGATGCTTTCCCGTCAACTGCATGCCTTAAGATTACCGCTACCATTTTGCTTATTGGAGCTTCTGAAATCCTTGTCGCTGTTGCCTGAGAAATTTCTTCTTCGCTGATAGTTTCTTTTTTCGTTTGAAGCTGTTTTCCTAAATCTTCGAGAGCAGTGCTTACCTCTTTTCCCAAACTCTGGTATTTTTTAAAAATATCCTTGAAATTGCTTAAAGTGATTAGGCAAATCTTGTATTCAAATTTCTGCTGTCTTGAAAGAAATTTTAGGGCCTCCTGGGCTCTTAAGTCGTCAGGAAAAACCATTCCTACTGTTACTATCTCCTGCTCTTTTTTTAAAGGAACCATTTTGTAGAATTCGGCAGAATCTCTGGGGATAACATCAAGAATAGCAGAAGATATATCCTGTTCGGCAACCTTAACAAACTCCAATCCTAAAAGGTAGCTTTTTAGGTTAAATAAAAAATCTTCTGAAACAAGGCCTCTTTCCAGAAGTATCTCTTCTTCTCTTTCCTTAGTACTTTTTAACTCTTCAATTAGTGATTCCTTGGTAGCCTTGTCTATTATTTTTCTCTTTGCTAATTCCTCAATTAAGGTCATTTTTTTGTCGAAGTGGCGGGAAAAAGTGAAGCAAAAGGATTATCTCTGCCCATAATTCCAACTATATCCGGTGTAAAGAAAAATGGATCTAATCTTTGCAAAAGAGGGGTTTGTAAATTTTCAAAATCAACTATCGGCAAATCCATAATTTCATTTTTGACAATCATTGTCGTTGGTTTTTCCCTTACTAAAACCACAATCAGGGAGACAAAAATGATAATAAGGATAACTAGAATTATTATTGAATATATCTGCCTTTTATTCCCTTTTGCAAAAATAATAGCCATGGTTTAGTAAGAATATGTCCTAACCTTTAAATTATAATTAAAGAAATCTGTTCCCGCTTTGACGCTGGAAAAATTAATTTCATCTATTTCAAACAATCTAGAACTATTTTCTATCTTGTATAAAAAGTTCTTAAAAGAAGCATATGTCCCCATAATAGTGACAAAAAGATTGTTCTCTTTTATCCTATCCTGCCCAGCCATTTTCCCTTGGGTTCCAACGCTGACACTTTGAATTAATACTCCTGTTTCTTGCCCCGCTATATTCAAGAAGTTAACTAAAGCGGCGTAATCCATTTCATTTGGAATCATTGTATCTACTTTCAAAACAGCATCAGGCGACTGGCTTAATCTATCATATATCTCTTTTAATTTCTGATAATAGAGGGTTTGATTGTCAAGAAATGATTTCTGGACAATCAGCTTTCTCCCAATTTCCTGATATTCAAGGTAGCTGGGAATTATGAAAGCAGCCCAGGATACTATACAGGCCAGAAGGCAGATTAGAATTAGTAATCTTGAATATCTCATTGCATTATTAAAGAGTTTAAGTTTATTGATAAATCCATCTTAAATATTATTTGGGCTGATTTTCCTGAAAGGACGCTGGAAAGCAAAACCTTAGATATATTCGGATTGCTTTCTAGCATGACTATCTGTTGTGCCAGAGATGTCAAATCAGAAACTTGGCCAGTAATACTGATTTTTTCCTGCCCAAGGCCCCTGTAGTAAAAATCGGTAAGCTCTACTTGGGGATGAATGCTTGATTCGATTGTCTGAAATAGCATAGTCGGAGCCTTATGATTTTTCAATATCAATACAACATCATCAATTTTTTTCTTGTAAGTAAATATCTGCTCTTTAAATTTCTTTTGTTCATCTGTGCCCATTTTAGATATCTGGTTTTCAATGCTTAATAGCGATTGCTGTTTTGTATTCACTTGCCAGTTTATAAGATAGGCAAGTCCTCCAGAAACCAAAACAAGAAGAACAGAAAACCAAAATAGAAGTTTTATAAACAAAGAATCTTTTTCTTTTACTTCTTCTTTTGGAATTACTTTTACCATATTATTTTTGTACTAATCCTCTAAGAGCTGCGCCTACTGCTATTGTGAATTCTGGGCCTATTTTCTTTAAGATCAAATCCAGCCCAGGAGGATATGATACGTCGATAAAGGGATTGGCTGTTTCTATCGGTAACTTTATCTGCTCGCTGAAATATTCCTTTAATCCGGGCAGATGAGCCATTCCTCCAGCCATAATTATTTTTTCCACTCTTTCTTTTTCTTCAAGGAAATATTGATTGAATACTCCTCTTGTTTCTTTTATAAGAATATCAATCTGTGGAACTAATATTTTTTTAATATTCTGGTCTTTGACTAAACCGTATGTTTTTTTGACTATCTCTGCTTTTCTTGGATCGGTTTTTAAAGCATTTACCAGAGATTGGGTTAATTCCTCGTTAGAAATATCAATGCTGTGGGAAGATTTCAAGATATTCTGGGAAAAGATATTGATTGTTGTTGTTTTGTGTCCGCAATCTATTAATCCTAAAACACTTTTTTTATCCTGGTATTTTATCAAACCCCTGGCTAAAGCAAAAACTTCTGTCTCCATGGCAACAATCCTCAATCCCAAAGCCCTTGCTATTTTATCATACTGGTTAATTGTTTCATTGGGAACAGCAACAAGCATTACTTTTAACGGCTGCTTGTTTTCTGCCTGAGGATTGCCTTTGATAACTTCCCAATCAAGAGTAACATCTGCCAGAGGCAAAGGAATATGTCTTGGCGCCTCGTATCTTATTGCTTCTTCTAATTCCGGCTTGCTCATCGCCGGCAGATCAAAGCTGGTAAAAAATGTCGCATAGTCAGGTATTGCAAAAAATGCTTCCTTCGTTTTTATCTTTGCTTCCTGTAAAACACTGGAAAGTCCAGCTATAATATAGTCGTTGGAAAGAACTAGGCCTTGGGGAGATTTCTTTTCTGTAAAGTATTCAGCCCTTAATTGCCCGTAGTTTTCCAAGCGGATTCCTTTTCTTGAGCTTAACTCTACAACTTTAAAAGAAGATGTTCCTATATCCACACCTAAAAAGCTCTTGGAAAATAAAGACTTTAAGGGATTTGCACTCATTGAATATATTATAGTACTTTTCAACAATAGAAACAAAGAGAAACAAGATTAAATAATGTGGAAAACTTTTTTGATAAAATATTGAATCTTTTTTTTCCAAAAAAATGCATAAACTGCCAGCAATTAGGCAGCTATCTTTGTTATGACTGTTTCTCTTTGATAGAAATTATGCAAAAAGAATATGATCTTTCTGAAGAAATAAAATACCTTGATAGGTTATTCTTTGCCACTGTATTCAAAAACCAAATTGTAAGGAAATTAATCCATGGCTTTAAATATCCTCCCTTTATCAAAGACCTGTCAGACACCCTATCTGACATAATGATCATTCATTTGACCTTTATCGGAATGAAATCGCAATTATCTGATTTCATTCTTGTTCCTATACCAATATCTAAAAAAAGAATGAATTACAGGGGGTATAATCAGGCAGAGGAATTGGCTAAAAAATTGTCTTTAAAGCTTAAATTAGAAACAAGAAATATTTTAAAAAAGATTAAAGAGAATAGCTCTCAGGTTGATTTAGATAAAGAACAGAGGAAAAACAATGTAGAAAATGTTTTTTCTTTAATGGAGGACATTAAAGGAAAAAATATCCTTTTGATAGATGACGTGTTTACTACCGGAGCAACTATTGATGAGGCAGCTAAAATATTAAAACAAAACGGCGCCAATCAAGTTTGGGCCGCTGTTGTTGCTAGGGAATAATTTTTACTTTTTATTGTAATTGATATTGAATATTATTTTTATCAAACGGGTGAATATAAATACCGCTCCTGATTCTAAAGCAGTAACAGTAATTTCCATTAAGGCCTTGGTTTCTTTTCCAGAAGGATCTGTCATGTAGTAATCATGCCTTAAGAAATTAACCAGATAGAGAATTGTTGTCAGGATAAACCAAGAATATACAAAAATTTCTCCTCTCCTTTGCCCCTTTCTGGTATCTTTTTCCTCTAGCCATCTCAAAGCCTCTTTATGGAAAGAATAGATCAATAATACGCCTATATAGAAATTGCCAATTCTTGTGGTGGGGAATGCCCCTCTGCTAAAGAATTCTATTGCCATCATTACCATTGTTACTATGGTAATGAAAACAGAAATCCAAAAAAGAATTCTGTTAATTTTTGATTCTATCCTATATGTTTGCTCTTTCATATTAGATTAATTTAAGAGCGGAGAGGGCGGGAGTCGAACCCACAAGCGGTGTTTTGAATACCGCCACAGGTTAGCAACCTGCTGCCTTGCCATTCGGCACACCTCTCCAAATATTATTTATCATATTTTAAAAAGATGATTTGGTCAATTGAAAAAGAAAAACCGAGGGTCGGGCTGGCAGCGTCACATGCGGCCAGCGTAACCCTCGTTAACGGGAGATGAGATCGAAGTACTTCTCTTCCAGATCAGCGACCTCGATCAGCTCTCCTCGAACGATCACAGTTTCCTGCCCTTTTTGAGGGACCTTCTTTTTGTCTACCAGACAGATCATCTGGAGACCTCCTTATCTCTGAGATACTCATATCATACAACATTAAATACTCTATGTCAAACATAGATTTGCATTTTCCGTAAAAAACAATATAATAACTGATATGGCGCTATCGTCTAGTGGTCAGGACAAGAGGTTTTCAACCTTTAAACCGGGGTTCGATCCCCCGTAGCGCCGCAAATAATATGTATGATGTAATTAGAACCTTTGGAATCGATTATATCTATTTTGATTTAATTTTTTTAGCGATCTTTATCACCGCTTTAATATTATTTAAAAAGAAAATTCCTCTTCTTGCCTTTTTTGTTGGAGGACTGGTAATAAATTTCTTAATTGATTGGGGAGCTTGGTTGCATACCGGAATTAGAGAAATATCATTACCAATCAATTCATTTTGGAATATTTTAATATTCTTTCTTTGGTTCTCTCTTTCTTATGGTGTTGAATATGCCTATGTTTTTTTGATGTTTGAAGGAAAGAAGAAATTAAAATGGACATTATTTGTTTTGCTGGGCTGGTTATCGGTAGCTTTTCTTTCTCAATGGTTACCGATCAATGACAATCAAATTGAAACAATCAGACATATGTCTGATTTCAGATTTTTAGAAATCGGCGTAGTAATTTTAGGATTTGGTTTACTATTTCTATTAAAATATAATTGGAAAAAGATTGTTTTTCTATTTTTGATAGGATTCTTAATCCATTTTATGATGGAGTTTTCATTACTAGTCAGTGGAATCAGGCCAGGATCTTTACTGGTATTATTAGAAAACTCTTTGATAGAATTCAATATGGGCGTACCTTTTTTCTATATCCTTTGGGATAAGATATTGGGAAAGAAGGCTACTCCATATGAGCTTCCTGATTAAATCTATCTAATTCCTTTTCTAATAAAGGATAGGTTTTTAATCTCCAATCCTTTTCTAGAATTGCCTTGGCAGCATTTCTGGTCTTCTCAATCATCTTTATATCTTTTAATGATTCCATAGCCATATCTGGAATTCCCCATTGCCTCACTCCTGAGAAATCTCCAGGACCCCTGAACTTCAGATCTGACTCTGCCAAAGTTAACCCATCATTAATTTTTACCAATGATTCTAATCTGGCAATACTGTCTTTTGATTTAGCTGATGGGAATAGCAGGAAATATGATTTGTCTCCAGATCTTCCAATTCTTCCTCTGAATTGGTGGAGCTGGGCCAAGCCAAACCTATCAGCGCCTTCTACTATCATAATAGTTGCATTGGGGATATCTATCCCTACTTCAATGACTGAAGTAGAAACTAGAATATCCGTCTTTTTATTCTTAAAATCCTTCATTATCCTTTCCTTTTCTTTAGATCCTAATTTGCCATGCATCATGGCAACATTAAATTCAGTAAATATTTCTTTTGAAAGTTTTTCATATTCTTCCTCTACCGCAGCTACTTCGCTCCATGCGTCTTTCATCGGAGAAATTTCTTCATCTTCATCTATTTCTTTTTTCTCAATTCTTGGACAGATAACAAAGGCCTGTCTGCCTTTGTCAATTTCTTTTCTGATTAAAGAATAAACTCCTTTAATTTCTGAGGCAGTAACAACATTTGTTTCTACATCCCTCGGACCCCTTGGCATCTGATCCAGTATTGAGATATCAAGATCGCCATATATTGTTAAAGCTAGGGTTCTTGGAATAGGAGTGGCGGTCATTGAAAGCAAATGGGGCATCAAGCCCTTTTGGGCAGAGGATTTAATCAATCTGGATCTTTGCTCTACCCCAAACCTATGCTGCTCATCTACAATTACTAAACCTAATTTTTTGAATTTGACTTTTTTTTGAATCAAGCTGTGTGTGCCGATGATAATATCAATTTCTCCTTTAAGGGTTTTTTCCAATAATTTTGCTTTGGAAATTTCGATTGTCTGATTCTTTAATTTTTTGGAAAAATATTTATCATTTTTTGAAGTTAAAAACCCAATATTAACATTAAAATCCTTTAGGAAATTATGGACTGTTTCAAAATGCTGTTTTGCCAATATCTCTGTGGGGGCCATAAAAGCAACTTGATATTGGTTCTTAGCGGCATTTAATGCTGCTAAAGCCGCTACAATGGTTTTTCCGGAACCGACATCTCCTTGCAATAATCTGGACATCGGCCTTGTCTTTTCCATATCTTTTAATATCTGCCAAACAGCTTTTTTCTGGGAAATAGTCAGAGAAAATGGCAATGATTCCACAAGTTTTTTTACTTTTTCTAATTTTATAGGAATGGAAATGGAGTTTTCTTTCATTCTTTTTACTCTTTGTTTCAAAACAAAGAGTTCAAGAAGAAATACTTCCTGATATGCAAATCTTTCCTGGGCTTTCCTTAAAGAGCTCCAGGAATCAGGAAAATGCATTTGTTTGATAGCCTTGGTAATTTCCATTAAATTATTTTCTCTAACTAATTCTTTTGGCAAAGGCTCCTTTATGTCCCTCAATACAGGCATTGCTTTTTTCATAACAAAACGAAACCATCTGGAAGACACTCTGGTGGTTAAACGATATACGGGAACTATTCTACCAGCATGAGTTAATTCTTTTTCGTCTGAGATCTTTTCATATATGGGATTACTAAGATATACGCCTCCTTTGACGGAAACTATTTTCCCGGCCAAGCAGACAAGATCGTTGTCTTTTAATGTTGAGGTTAAAAATGGCTGGTTAAACCACATTATCTTCATTGATCCGGTATCATCATTGACAACTGCCTGGGTCAAAAACATTCCCCTGCCCCTTGTCCTAATATTGCTTATCTTTGATATTTCTCCTTTAATGCAAGCTCTCTCGTTGATTTTTAAGTCAGAAATGTCTGTGATTTTAGAAAAATCATCGTATCTGGCAGGAAAATACATTAATAAGTCCTTTATTGTTTTTATACCTAGAAACTGCAATTTCTTTTGATAGAAATTGCCTATTCCTTCAATAGTTGTAATTAAAGAATCTGGATTCATATCTAGATTTTAGCTCATTTGGAGGAAAAATAAAGCAATTTACAATTCCGGACATTGAAATATATGTCCATTTTTAATTTCGGACAAACTTTTCTATTGTCCGATTTGAAATTAATTGATAAATAATCTATTATTCAGATATATCGTATGAAAATTTTATCCATAGAAACATCTTGCGATGATACCGCTATATCTGTAGCAGAATGCAATAGAAATATTGCTGATTTTAAAATTGTTTCTCAAGTAATTTCTTCACAAATTGAGATCCATAAAAAATATGGGGGAGTATATCCCACTTTAGCCAGAAGAGAACATCAGAAAAATCTTCCAATTGTTTTAAAAAAAGTTTTAAAAGATGCAAATCTTTTAAAATTAAAATCTTCTAAAATCAATTCAAGAGAAATTGAAAAGATTTTAGAAAAAGAAAAATTACTTTTTACAAGAACTAAGTCTCTCTTGGAAAAATACCAGAAGCCCGATATTGACTATATCGCTGTAACATATGGTCCAGGATTAGAGCCTTGCTTATGGAGCGGAGTTAATTTTGCCAGATCGTTATCATCAATCTGGAAAATCCCAATTATCCCGATAAACCATATTGAGGGTCATCTTTTTGCTAATTTTGTAAATAATCCAGAAATTTTAAATGAGAAAATATTTCCTGCTGTTTTTTTAATAGTTTCCGGGGGCCATACTCAATTGATTCTCATTGAAAAGTTAAGAAAATACAGAATAATCGGAGAAACAAGAGATGATGCAGCAGGAGAAGCTTTTGATAAGATAGCAAGAGCTATCGGCTTGCCCTATCCCGGAGGCCCTGAAATATCAAAGGCCGCTTTGGATGGAAAAATATTAGATATCCCTTTGCCAAGACCAATGATTGCAACAAGAGATTTTGATTTTTCTTTTTCGGGATTAAAGACAGCAGTAATATACAATACAAAAAAACAGAAAAAATCTGTTTTGAAATCTAAAAAATATATTTCTTCTATGGCTTTTGAATCCCAGCAAGCGATTATTGAAGTTTTGGTAAAAAAAACAATCAGGGCCGCAGAAAAATTTAATGTT